>CAMLCW010000225.1 GCA_946478645.1 uncultured Variovorax sp. | reverse complement strand
GGCTCAGGTTGTTGAGGCTGTAGCCCAGCAGGTACATCAGGCCGCAGGTGCCGATGAGCGAGATCGGCACCGCGAGGCTCGCGATGACGGTGGCGCGCACGCTGTGCAGGAAGAAGAAGATCACCAGCACCACCATCACCACGGCCAATGCCAGCTCGAGCTGCACGTGCGACACCGACGCGCGGATGCCCGTGGTGCGGTCGCTCAGCACCTCGACCTTGAGCGATCCCGGCAGCGAGGCCTGCAGTTCGGGCAGCTCTTTCTTGATCGCATCGACGGTGCCGATGACATTGGCACCCGGCTGGCGCTGCACGTTCAAAATGATCGCGGGGTACATGCCGGGGGCCGGTGCCGATGCATCCTCGCCGCGCAGCCCCGCCCAGGCGCCGAGCTGCGTGTTCTCCGCGCCGTCGACCACGCGCGCCACGTCGGTCATGCGGATCGGCGCGCCGTTCTTCCAGGCGACGATCAGGTTCTTGTAGTCGTCCGCGGTAAGGAGCTGGTCGTTGGCATTGATGGTGTAGGCGCGCCGCGGCCCGTCGAAGCTGCCCTTCGCGCTGTTGGCATTGGCCGCGCTGATGGCGCTGCGCAGCGTGTCGAGGCCGATGCCCACCGACGCCAGCGCATTGGTGTCGGCCTGGATGCGCACCGCCGGGCGCTGCCCGCCCGAGAGCGACACCAGGCCCACGCCGCCGACCTGGCTGATCTTCTGCGCCAGCCGCGTGTTGACAAGGTTCTGCACCTCGGTCAGCGGCAAGGTCTCGGAACTGACGGCCAGCGACAGGATGGGCGCGTCGGCCGGGTTGACCTTGGCATACACCGGCGGCGCCGGCAGGTCGGCCGGCAGCAGCGAGCCGCCGGCATTGATGGCGGCCTGCACCTGCTGCTCGGCCACGTCGAGCGTCTGGTCGAGGGCGAACTGCAGCGTGACGATCGACACGCCCGCCGAGCTCACCGAACTCATGCGGTTGAGCCCGGCCATCTGGCCGAACTGGCGCTCGAGCGGTGCCGTGACGGTGCGGCTCATGACCTCGGGGCTCGCGCCCGGATAGAGCGTCTGCACCTGGATCGTCGGGTAGTCGACCTGCGGCAGCGCCGCCAGCGGCAAGAGCCGCAGGCCCACGAAGCCGGCCAGCACGATGGCCAGCATCAGCAGTGCCGTGGCCACCGGCCGTTCGATGAAGGGACGGGAAGGACTCATCGCGCGGTCGTCGTCAGGTCATTGCGGCGGGCGCTGGCGCCGCCGCTCTCCGCCGCCCTCGCCACGCGCACCGCGCGGGCGCGAGGCCGCGCCGCGCGGACCGGCCGCGGGCTTGTCGCCCTGCAGCTGCACCACCGCGCCGTCCTTGATGCGGTCGCCGCCCTCGGTGACCACGTTCTCGCCGGCGCGCAGGCCCGAGGTGATCGCGACCACTTCGGCATTGGCCTCGCCGCGCTTCACCGCGCGCATCGAGACCGTGCGGTCCTCGTTGATCACGTAGACGTAGTCGCCGTTCGGGCCGGTGCGAACCGCCGTCACCGGCACCACCACCGCGCGCAGCTTGCGCAGCAGCAGCTGCACGTTGACGAACTGGCTCGGGAACAGCGTGGTCTTGGCGTTGGCGAAGCGGGCCTTGGCCTTCACCGTGCCGGTGGTGGTGTCGACCACGTTGTCGAGCGTCAGGAAGGTGCCGGTGTCGAGCGTCGCCGCGCGCGTGCGGTCGAACGCGGTCACGGGCAGCGGCTCGCCGCGCGCGAGCTGGGCCTGGATGTCGGGCACGCGGTCTTGCGGCACCGAGAACTGGACGTCGATCGGGTTCATCTGCGTGATGACCGCGATGCCGGTGGTCGCGTTGGCGGTGATGGTGTTGCCGGGATCGACCGCGCGCAGCCCGATGCGGCCGGCCACGGGCGCGGTGATGCGGGTCCAGTCGAGGTTGAGCCGGGCCGCGGCCTCGGCCGCCTTGTCGGTCGTGATCGCGGCTTCGAGCTGCCGCACCAGCGCGGCCTGGGTGTCGACCTCCTGGCGCGCGATGGAGTCCTGCCCGAGCAAGGTGCGGTAGCGCGCGAGGGTGACGCGCGCGGCCGCTAGCTGCGCCTCGTCGCGCTCCCGGTTGCCGCGGGCCTGCATCAGCGCCTGCTCATAGGGCCGCGGGTCGATGCGCGCGAGCAGCTGGTTCTTGGCCACGGTCTGGCCTTCGTTGAACAGCACCTCGGTCAGCACGCCGCCGACCTGGGCCCGCAACGTGACGGTGGCGAGCGGGGTGACGGTGCCGAGCGCATCGATGGTGACCGGCAGCTCGGTCTCGCGCGCCGCGGCATGGCCCACCGTGACGGTGGCGCCGCCGAAGCGCGGTGCGCCGGCGCTGCTGTCCTTGCGGTTGATGAGGTACCAGGCCCCCGCACCGAGCGCCGCCAGCAACAGCAATGCAAGCAGGCTTCCAAGCCAGCGTCGGCGGCGCGAAGGCGGCCGCGGGGAGGGAGATGAGGTGGAGTGCGCCGGTGGGGCAGCAGGCGAATCGCCGGAAGAAGGCTCGGGGGTCGGTGATTCCATGGGGTGAGGCAGTGCGCAATACAGCCGCTAGTGGACCGCCGGATCGTAGCGCGCCTGTCTGCCGGACCGTAAAGCGGCGGTAAAGCTGTGAAAAACGACCGCATTCCGCGCCGTATTGGCGCGCCTCACGCCGCCACGGCGCATTTCGTCGCAGCCCGGTGGCCCCACCGCCGGCCGATCGGCACAGTCCCCTTCAACCCAACTCCATTCCTGGAACCGCCATGCTGCTGCAGATCATTCTTCATACCCCGAAGTGGGTCTTCGCCGTGTTCGCGCTGCTGCTGTGGCTGGGCGCGAAGCAGTTGCTGCCGAGCCGCAGCGGCCTGGGCCGGCTCACCGTGGTGTCGGTCGGCATGACCGGCCTGTCGCTCGCGGGCGTGCTCACGGCGTTCGGCGATTCGCCGGGCGCCCTGCTCGGCTGGGGTCTGGCGGCCGCAGCGGCGGCCCTTGCGGTGCTGCAGGCGCCGCTGCCGGCTGGCGTGCGCTACGACCCGGCCACGCGCACATTCCACCTGCCCGGCAGCGCGGTGCCGCTCATGCTGATGATGGGCATCTTCGCCACCAAATATGCGGTTGGCGTGGCGCTGGCCATGGCGCCCGCCCTGCACCGGCAGCCCGCATTCGCGGTCGGCATCCCGGTGCTGTACGGCGCCTTCAGCGGCGTCTTCGCCGCGCGCGCCGTGCGGCTGTGGACGCTGGCCGTCCGCACCGCCTGCATGGCTCCCGAAGCGCGCCCCGCCTAAGATCGCGAGCCGCTTCATCGACATTTTTCTTCAACCCCGTCACGGAGAACCGTCATGAACCCTGCACAAACCCACACCCGCGCTTCCCCCGCCGACCTCGAACGACTCGCACGGCGCCGCGCCGGCGCCAAGCTCGGCTGGTTCATCCACGCCTTCGTCTATGTGCTGGTCAACGTGGGCCTGGTCGCCCTCTCGGCCTCGCGCGGCCACACCTGGGCCGTGTACCCGCTGCTGGGCTGGGGCCTCGGGCTGCTGATCCACGGCGCGGTGGTCTGGTTCGTCGCGACCGGCGGCGGGGTCTATGACCGGCTCGTGGCCCGCGAACGCCGCGCGCTGCAGGGAGGCGATCCTTGGTAGCCTCCGCCGCACCAGCACCCGCACCCGCATCCGCGCCGGGCCCGCTGTTCGGCGCCGACACGGTGCGCGACCTGCTGCGGCACGGCCTGATCACGGCGGCCTGCTGCTGCGTCATCGCGGCCGTCATGACCGCCACCATGCACGGACCCGATGGCAAATGGAGCAACCAGCTTGTCTATTCGCTCTCGATCGGGCTCATGAGCTGGCTCCTGATCGACCTGGGCCGGCTGCTGCTGACCCGCGGCGAGTCGGTTCGCTGGCCGCTTGGCGCGCGCGGCGTGGTGCTGGTGGCCGTGAGCGTGACCATCGGCTTCGTCGTCGGCCAGACCATCGGCGACGCCTGGAGCGGCCGACCCATCCTGACCTTCTACAAGCTCGGCCGGGCGCAGCTGATCGCCACCATCGCCGTCACGCTGGGAACCACGGCCGGCATGTCGTACCTGTTCTATACCTTGGGCAAGGGCCGGTACATGCAGGAGCAGCTCGACCTGGCCCAGCGCAACGCGACCGAGGCGCGGCTCAAGCTGCTCGAAACGCAGCTCGAGCCGCACATGCTGTTCAACACGCTGGCCAACCTGCGCGTGCTGATCACCACCGATCCGCCGCGCGCGGTGGCCATGCTCGACCGCCTCAACAGCTACCTGCGCATGACGCTCGGCGGGTCGCGCGCGCTCTCGCATCCGCTCGCGGCCGAGTTCGACCGGCTGGCCGACTACCTCGAACTGATGTCCGTGCGCATGGGCGAGCGGCTGCGCTACACGCTCGATCTGCCCGACGAATTGCGCAACGCGGCCGTGCCGCCGCTGCTGCTGCAGCCGCTGGTCGAGAACAGCATCCGCCATGGGCTCGAGCCGCAGGTCGAGGGCGGCGAGATCGCGGTGCGCGCGCGGCGTCACGACGCAGAACTGGTGATCGAGGTCAGCGACACCGGTGTCGGCTTCGACGCCGCGCACCCGGGCACGCCGGCCGACGGCGGCGGCTTCGGGCTCGGCCAGGTCCGCGAACGGCTCGCCGCCATGTATGCCGACCGCGGCCGCATGGAACTGACAGCCGGGCCCACGGGCGGCACCCGCGTCGTCCTGCGCTTTCCATGGCAGCCCCACGCATGAACCCCACCGCCCTCATCGCCGAAGACGAGCCGCTGCTCGCTCAGGCCCTCCAGGCCGAACTCGCCACGGCCTGGCCCGAACTGCAAGTGCGCGCGCTCGCGCGCGACGGCCACGCCGCGGTGCGCGAGGCGCTGCGCCTGCTGCCGCAGGTGCTCTTCTTCGACATCCGCATGCCCGGCCAGGACGGCCTCGGCGCGGCCGCCGAACTGGCCGACCGCTGGCCGACGCACGAGGCGCCGCTGCCGCAGCTCGTGTTCGTGACCGCCTACGACGAATACGCGGCGCGCGCCTTCGAGACCCAGGCCATCGACTACGTGCTCAAGCCCGTCCAGCCCGCGCGGCTGCAGAAGACCGTTCAGCGTTTGCGGCAGGCGCTCGACACGGCACAGCCGCCGTCGGCCGGTGCGGCGGCGGCTGCCACCGACGAGGCGCTCGAGCGGACGCTCGCGCAATGGCGCCAGGTGCTGGCGGCCGCCGCCGGTCACGGCGGCCAGTCACAGCCGCCATCCGCGGCGGCGCCGCTGCGGATGATCGCCGCGAGCGAGACCGGCGGCGCCACCGTGCGCATGGTGCCGGTGGACGAGGTGCTGTATTTCGAGGCAGCCGACAAATATGTGCGCGTGCTCACCGCGGGCCACGAATACCTCATCCGCACGCCGCTCAAGCAGCTGCTGCCCCAGCTCGATCCACAAGACTTCTGGCAGGTGCACCGCGCCGTGGTCGTGCGCAGCGCGGCCATCGAAGCGGTGCATCGCGACGAGGCGGGCAAGCTGCATCTCGCCCTGCGCGGACGGGCAGAGAAGATTCCGGTCAGCCGGCTCTATGCCCATCTGTTTCGCGCCATGTGAAACGCCATGAAAAAAGCCGGCCCCGCAAGGGGCCGGCTTTGGGCCTGTTGGCGCGCACCGCCAGGCGGTGCTGCCGTGGCTCAACGCCAGTGGTGGTGGCGGTGGTGGCGATGATGGCGGTAGTACCCGCGCGGCGCGTAGTAGGCCGGGGGTGCGTAGTACACCGGCGCCGGACGGTAATAGACCGGCGGCGGCGGGCGGTAATACACCGGGGGCGGCGGCGCGTAGTACACCGGCGCGGGCGGCGGATAGTAGGCCGGGGCGGCCACGCCGACGGCCACGCCCGGCAGGCCCACGCCGATAGACCAGCTCACGTCGCCGCGGGCGCTGGCCGAAGTGGCCGCAAACAAGGCGCCGAAGGCCACGAGACCTGCGCCGGTCCATTTAAAGAAGGTTGAACGTGTGAGGCTCATGATCTGGAACTCCTGGTTGGGGCGTTGCCGCCCATGTAGGTATTGAACGCGCCAATTGCAAATCGGTTGCCCGCCGCAATGTGAAGAACGTTGCCAGAAGTAACCGAAACGGGGCGCAATCTAGAATGCCGCGATGACTTCCCCGACCGACAAAGACAGCGCGAAAACCACCGCTGCGCCGAGCAATTTCCTGCGCCACGTGATCGAAAACGACCTCGCGCAGGGGGCCTATGCCGGCCGCCAGTGGGGCGGCTCGCCCGGTGACGCCGCCCACCATGCCCAGGGCATGCCCGACCCGGCCAAGGTCCGCCTGCGCTTTCCGCCCGAGCCCAACGGCTACCTCCACATCGGCCACGCCAAGAGCATCTGGCTCAACTTCGAGCTCGCGCGGGAATACGGCGGCGTCTGCCACCTGCGCTTCGACGACACCAACCCCGAAAAGGAAGAGCAGGAATACGTCGACGCGATTCGCGACGCGGTCCGCTGGCTCGGCTACGAGACCCACCTTGCCGACCGCCCGAGCGCGCCTGGCACGCTGCAGCCGCACGAGTACTTCGCGAGCGAGTACTTCGACTTCATGTATCGCGCGGCCGAATACCTGATCGGCGCCGGCCTGGCCTACGTGGACGAGCAGAGCATCGACGAGATGCGCGCCAACCGCGGCGACTTCAACACGCCCGGCACCGACAGCCCGTTCCGCAACCGCACACCCGAAGAAAACCTCGCGCGTTTTCGCGAGATGCGCGACGGCAAGCTCGCCGACGGCGCCGCCACCTTGCGCGCCAGGATCGACATGGCGAGCCCCAACATCAACATGCGCGACCCGGCGCTCTACCGCATCCGCCGCGCCACGCACCACAACACCGGCGACAAGTGGTGCATCTACCCGATGTACACCTATGCGCATCCGATCGAGGACGCACTCGAGCAGATCACCCATTCGATCTGCACGCTCGAATTCGAGGACCAGCGCCCCTTCTACGACTGGCTGCTCGACCGCCTCGCCGAAGGCGGCCTGATCGCGAGCCCGCATCCGCGCCAGTACGAATTCGCGCGGCTCAACGTCACGCACGTGCTCACGAGCAAGCGCAAGCTGCGCCAACTGGTCGAGGAGAAGCACGTCGACGGCTGGGACGACCCGCGCATGCCCACGCTCGCGGGCCTGCGCCGCCGCGGCTACACGCCCGAGGCGCTGCGCCTGTTCTGCGAACGCAGCGGCACCACCAAGTCGGGCGGCTGGATCGACTACGCCAGCCTCGAGGCGGCGCTGCGCGACACGCTCGACCCGGTGGCGCCGCGCGCCATGGCGGTGCTCGATCCGGTCAGGCTCGTCATCACCAACTGGGGCGAAGTGATGGGCGGCGACGAGGTGCTCGACGACTGCTCGGCGCCCGTGCATCCGCACCATCCCGAGATGGGCAAGCGCGCCTTCAAGCTCGGCCGCGAGGTCTGGATCGAACGCACCGACTACGAGGACGTGCAGCCCAAGGGCTTCTTCCGGCTGTTCCCCGGCAACAAGGTGCGGCTGAAGTACGGCCACGTCATCGAATGCACCGGTGCCACGCGCGATGCCGGCGGCCGGCTGGTCGAGGTGCAAGCCACGCTCGTGCCCGACACCAAGAGCGGCACGCCGGGCGCCGACGCGATCAAGGTCAAGGGCAACATCACCTGGGTGGCCGTGGCCGATGCGCTGCAGGCCGAGGTGCGGCTGTACGAGCGGCTGTTCGCCGAGGCGCATCCCGGCAGCGGCGACCTGCTCGAAGAACTCAACAAGCAGAGCCTCGAAGCCTGTGCAGCGTTTGTGGAACCCTCGCTCGCCCATGCCGAAGCCGGCGTCGGCATCCAGTTCGAGCGGCACGGCTATTTCGTGCTGGACACCAAGGCGGCGGCCGCGAGCGGCCAGCCGCGCGTGTTCAACCGCGCGGCCGGCATGCGCGACAGCTGGGCGAAGTAGGCGCATGGCGTTCATGAACCGGCGCCGTTGCCTCCTTGTCGGCAGTGCCACGCTCGCGGCCATGCCTTCGCTGGCCGCTGCTGCGCCAAAGAAGAAGCCCGCGGGCAGCGAGGCACCCTCGTCCCAGGTCTGGCCCCGCGCCTCGCAGGTTCCTGGCGGCGTGGCCCGCCTGTCGCTCGGCCCCTCGGCCACGCGGCCGCTCGCGAGCACGGACAGCGACCCGGGCCAGCCTCTGCTGGTGCTGGGCGATGCCATCGAATGGACCGCGATCGTCGGCATCGCGCTGTCCGCCGAACCCGGCGAAGCGCGCATCGCCGTGCAGACGCGCCCCGATGCCGCGCCGCGCCAGGTCGGCTACGTCATCGCGCCCAAGCAGTACCGCGAGCAGCGCCTGAACGTCGCGCCGCGCACCGTCGACCTCTCGGCCGAGGACCAGGCGCGCTACGAGCGCGAGCGCGACCATCTCGCCACCGTGACCGCGACCCGCACAGCGACCAATACCCCTACCCCTACGTCCACGC
>CAMLCW010000224.1 GCA_946478645.1 uncultured Variovorax sp. | reverse complement strand
TAGCCGGCCGACACGCCCGGGCCCGCGAGGCACAGCTCGCCCAGCTCGCCGGCGGCGACGGGCTGCAGCGCCTCGTCGAGCACATGCGCTGCGAGGTGGCGCATCGCGGTGCCGATGGTGATCTCGGCGCCGGGTTCGCAGCGCGCGGCCGTGGCGTAGATGGTGGTTTCGGTCGGGCCGTAGACGTTGAAGAAGCGCCGCTCCGGTGCCCAGTCCGCGACCAGCTGCGGCGGGCATGGCTCGCCGCATGCGATGACGCAACGCAGGTGCGCAAGCGCGCGCGGCCGGGCGCTCGCGAGCAGGCTCGGCGTGATCGACAGATGGGTCACGGCGGTCTGTTCAAGCGCATCCACCAGGCGCTCGCCGCCCAGGGGCCGGCTGCCGGCGACCGCGAGCGCGCTGCCGCCCGCCAGGGGGCCGCAGATCTCCGCGAGCGACACGTCGAAGCTGATCGACGTGTTCAGCAGCATCCGTTCGCCGGGGTGCAGGCCGAAGCGCTCGACGCTGTCGCGCAGCAGCGCGGCGAGTGCGGCATGGTCGATGCGGATGCCCTTCGGATAGCCCGTCGAACCGGAGGTGAAGCACACATAGGCGGCGTGTGCGCCGCGCGGCGCCGGCGGCACCCTGCCGCCCGTGGCGCGCAGCGTGGCGGTGGACAGGACGGGCACTGCAGCATCGCCGGCGTCGCGCGCGATCATGGCGGCAGCGCCGGCCTGCGCCAGCATGTAGGCACGGCGCGCCTCGGGCAGCGTCAGGTCGAGCGGCAGGTAGGTGCATCCGGCCTTCATCACGCCGAGCAGTGCGACGACGGCGTCCGCGCCGAGCGGCAGCGCCACGCCGACCACGCTACCGGCCAGGCCGCGCGCGGCCAACCCGGCGGCGAGCTCGTCGCTGGCACGATCGAGCGCGCCATACGAGCGGATGCCGTCGCGCCCGACCAGCGCCGGGGCGTCCGCGCCGGCGCGCGCCCTGGCGCGAAACATTGCCACGAAGGTCTCGGGCGGGCGCCATGATTCGGCGATGCGGCGCGCGAGGCTTCGCAGCGGGAGGGCCGTCTCGGCCGGGGCCGGCGCCAGTTCTTCCTCCACCTCTTCGAGCCGGCGATGCAGCCGCTCGGCCACGCCGGCCATGCCGGCGCCGCCCATGACCAGCAGCAGGTCGCCGCCTGCCAGGTCGTTGCGGATGTGGTCGGCGAGCGCTTCGGGGTCATGGCGCCGGACCACCGCGGTCCCGCGCTGGCTCAGTCCCGCGGCGATCGCGCCGCTGCCAGCGGAGCGCGCGCCCTCGCCGTCGTCGTCCACGTCGAGCAGCAGCACCAGGTCGGCAAGTGCCAGGCTGTCGGCGAATTCTTCCTGCAGCCGCTGGACGCGCGAATGCAGCAGCGGCTGGAAGGCGGCGACGAGCCGGCGCTCCGGCGCCACCGTGCGCGCCGCGCGCAGTGTCGCGGCGACCTCGGCAGGATGGTGCGCATAGTCGTCCACCACCCGGACATTCGACGCCTCGCCGAGCTCCTGCCAACGCCGCGCGACGCCTGTGAACCGCGCAAGGCCGCGGGCCATGGCCTCGGGCGCCACGCCGATCAGCCGGCATGCCGCGATCGCGGCCAGCGCGTTGCGGCGCATGTGGTCGCCGGGCTGGCACAAGGCGATGGGGGCGAGCTGCAGCCCATCGAGGCGTGGCGCGAAAGGCGCAGGCCAGGGCTGCGCCGAAACGGCACAGCCCGCTTCGAGGCCGAACCAGGTGACCTTGCCTTCCGGCAGGCCGAGGCGCTGGATGCCGGCATCCTCGGCCGAGGCCACCACGGTCCGCGCGCGGCGGGCGAAATCGGCGAATGCCTGATCGAGCGCGGCTTGCGATGCGTAGTGGTTGACGTGCTCGTCATCCACGTTCGTGATGACGGCGACGTGGGCGCTCAGCGCATCGAGGTTGCGGAACGCCTCGCAGGCCTCGGCCACGAAGACGTTGCGCCCGCCGGGCCGGGCGCGCTGGCCATCGAGGCAGGGCACGTCGGCGCCGAGCGCGAAGCCGGGTTCGAGGCCAGCCTCGTCCAGGATGCTGGCGATCATGGCGCTCGTCGTCGACTTTCCATGCGAGCCCGCCACCATCACCGCGCGCCGGCCCTCGCGCAGCAGGTCCAGGCATTCGGCGCGGCGCAGCACCGGAATGCCGCGGCGGCGTGCGCCTTCGAGCTCGAGGTTGCCCGCCGGGATGGCATCGCTCGCCACCACCATTTCCGTGCCGTCGAGGTGCGCTTCATCATGGCCGAGCCCGATGCGCGCGCCCTCTTTCTCCAGGCGCTCGATCACTGCGGAGCGTGTGCGGTCGCTGCCTGTGACGGTGCGCCCTGCGGCCAGGAGGTACTGGGCGAGGCTCGCCATGCCCGCGCCGCCGATGCCCACCAGATGGATGTGCGCCGGCAGCATCAGAAATCCCCGATGTCGCCGCGCTGGGCGTAGGTGCCGATCGCGACGAGTTCGCGCAGCACGAAGGAACGCCCGCTCTCGGTCTGCCACCAAGTCGCGGCGGGCGGGTCGTCGGGATGCCGCGAAGGCTGCATCACCAACTGCACATGGGCGGGCCAATGCCGGCGCGCGGTCATGAGCGCCCGGCGCGCGTGGTAGGGCTTGGTGACCACCGCGACGCGGCGGATGCGCGACCAGCCGATCCGCGCCTCGATCAAGGGTGCGGAGAATGCGAAGTTCTCGCGCGTGTTGGTCGACTCGGTCTCGAGCAGGATCGCCGTCTCGGGAACGCCGCGGGTCACGGCGTAGTCGCGGAAATGGATCGCCTCGGGTGTGGTCTGCGGCGTCGGACCATGGCCCGAGACCATGACGAGGGGCGCGAAGCCGCGCGCGTGGAGCGCGATCGCCGGGTCCATGTTCGTCGGCGTCGGGCAGCCGAGGACGAAGCAGAGATCGACCGGTTGGGGCGGATCCTCGACGAAGAGGAACTGTGTGATCGCGGCGCGCGACGCCGGCGAATCGGGGTCCGTGGCGTGAGGCACGGTACGCGCGAAACGCGCGCGCAAACGGTCAAGCAGCACGGTCGTAGAGCCTGTTTCTGGACGCGGAAATTAATTGTAAACAGATAGGGTTCCGGTAACGACGCGAGGGCCCTCAGCCTGCGCGGCCGACGAGCGCCCGCCGGTACTGCACCGCCTCCGCCACATGCGTCGCCTGCACCGTGTCGGCGCCGGCCAGGTCGGCGACGGTTCGTGCCACCTTGAGCGCGCGGTGCGTGCTGCGCGCCGACCAGCCGAGCTTGGCGGCGGCGTTGACGGCAAAGCGGCGCGCGGCCTCGTCGAGCGCGGCATGCCGATCGATCTCGCCGGCCGCGAGCGCATGGTTCGCCACGCCCTGGCGCTTCAGCGCCCGTTCGCGGGCGGCGACCACGCGTTCGCGGATGGCGGCGGTCGGTTCGCCCGCGGGCGCGTCGAGCAGCTGGTCGGCCGGGATCGCGGGCACCTCGATGTGCAGGTCGATGCGGTCGAGCAGCGGACCGCTGAGCTTGGACTGGTAGCGCGCGATCTGGTCGGGCGTGCAGCGGCAGGCCTTGCGCATGGAGCCGAGGTAACCGCAGGGGCAGGGGTTCATCGCCGCCACCAGCTGGAAGCGCGCGGGAAACTCGGCGCGCCGCGCGGCCCGCACGATGGTGATGGTGCCGGTCTCGAGCGGCTCGCGCAGCGCCTCGAGCGCGGCGCGCGCGAACTCGGGAAACTCGTCGAGGAACAACACGCCGTGGTGCGCCTGCGAGATCTCGCCGGGCCGCGGCGGCGAGCCGCCGCCGACCAAGGCGACGGCGCTCGAGGTGTGGTGCGGCGCGGCGGTGGGCCGGTTCATCCAGCGGTCGGCCGAGAAGCTGCCGCCCAGGCTCGCGATGGCGGCGCTCTCCAGGGCTTCCTCGACGCGCATCGGCGGCAGCAGGCCGGCAAAGCGCTGCGCCAGCATCGATTTGCCCGAACCCGGCTCGCCGACCATCAGCAGGCTGTGCCCGCCCGCGGCGGCGATCTCGAGCGCGCGCCGGGCGCCAGCGTGCCCCTTCACGTCCGACAGGTCGGCATAGCGCAGCGCGGGCGCTGCGTCGGCGGCCTGCACGCGGACCCAGCCGTCACTGCTGCCGGGGCTGCCCTGGCCGGAAGGGTCGGGGGCCATGAAGCGCTGCACCACGTCGAGCAGGTGCCGCGCGCCGTAGACCTCGCCGCCCGGCACCAGTGCCGCCTCCTGCGCGCTGCCGGCGGGCAGCACCAGCCGCGTGGCGATGCCGCGCGTGTGCAGCGCCAGCGCCATGGCCAGCGCGCCGCGCACCGGCCGAAGCTCACCCGACAGCGACAGCTCGCCCGCGAACTCATGCCCCGCGAGCTGCGCCGACTGGATCTGCCCGCTGGCCGCGAGAATGCCCAGCGCGATCGGCAGGTCGAAGCGGCCCGAGTCCTTGGGCAGGTCGGCGGGTGCGAGGTTGACGGTGATGCGCTTGTTGTTGGGAAATTCCAGCCCGGCGTTCTGGATCGCCGAGCGCACGCGTTCGCGTGCTTCCTTGACCTCGGTGTCGGCCAGTCCCACGAGCGTGAAGCTCGGCAGGCCGTTGGCCAGGTGCACCTCGACCGTGACACTGGCCGCTTCCAGCCCTAGCAAAGCGCGGCTTTGCACCAAAGACAGGCTCATTCCTCTCCCTCTCCCCAATGTGGTGCACCCGGTCTGGGCCGGGCTTGCGCACCGTGGTGCCTCGTGCTGCACCTCGTTGTCGAACAGGCTGTTACTTCGCGCGGACCGGGAGCAGGGGACGGGCGCCGCCGCCGCGCACGAAACGAGCACTTTGGCACGCTCCCTGCTAAGTGATGGTGTCCGCTACCCATGACCACCACCCACCACAAACCCGAGGAGTCTCGATGATGCACCGTAAATTCGTTCAGGCAGCGGCCGTTGCCGCTGTTGCCGTCCTGCCGATGATGGCGAGCGCACAGCTCTCGGGGAACGTGGCGCTGACGAGCAACTACAAGTTCCGCGGCCAGGACCAGGACATGATCGGGAACAACGACTACGCGAAGACCAAGTCGTTCAAGCCCGCGATCCAGGGCGGCTTCGACTACGCGTTCGGCGAGAGCGGCTTCTATGTCGGCAACTGGAACTCCAGCGTCAACTGGCTTTCGGGCAACAGCATCGAGAGCGACCTCTACGGCGGCTACAAGTTCAAGGCCGGCCCGGTCGACATGGACGTCGGCGTGCTGACGTACATCTACCCCGGCAACTCGGTCGGCAACACCACCGAGCTCTACGCCGGCGCCACCTTTGCCGACGAGGCCATCGGTTCGTTCACGCTCAAGTACTCGCACACCGTGTCGAAGGACTACTTCGGCTACGCGGGCTACAAGTCGGGCTCCGGCCTGAAAGGCCGCAACACCGGCTACGTGAACCTCGCCTACAGCAAGGAAGTCGCGCCCAAGCTCACGCTGAAGGCGGCCGTCGGCTACACCCACATGGCCAGCGACATCCGCAGCCTGGGCTACAAGAGCTACGTCGACTACAACGTCGGCGTGTCGTACGACTTCGGCAACGGCCTGGCGCTGGCCGGCTCGGTGCAGGGCGCCAACAAGAAGAGCTCATACCTCGCGCTGAGCAACCCGGGCTACGACTTCGGCTTCGGCACCTTCGGCGAGCAGTACTACTCGCCCAACAAGGCACGCTTCATCGTTACGCTCAGCAAGACGCTGTAAGAAGAAAAAAAGAAACGAGGCGCGGCCCGCGCCGCCGCGCCATTCATTCCATCCAGTAGGAGAAACACACCATGAAGCTGATCGCAGCCATCATCAAACCGTTCAAGCTCGACGAAGTGCGCGAGGCCCTGTCGGCCATCGGCGTGCAGGGGATCACGGTCACGGAGGTCAAGGGCTTCGGCCGCCAGAAGGGGCACACCGAGCTCTACCGCGGCGCCGAGTACGTGGTCGACTTCCTGCCCAAGGTGAAGATCGAGGCGGCGGTGTCCGACGACCTCGTCGACCGCGTGATCGAGGCCGTCGAAGGCGCGGCGCGCACCGGCAAGATCGGCGACGGCAAGATCTTCGTCTACAACCTCGAGCAGGTCGTTCGCATCCGCACCGGTGAAACCGGCCGCGAAGCCCTCTGATCCAGCCCGGAACAAAACAACCATGAAAAAACTGCTTGTTTCCCTCGCGCTCGGCCTGAGCCTGCTCGCTGCAGGCACGGCGAGCTTCGCCCAGGCGCCCGCGGCACCGGCCGAGGCGCCCGCCGCTGCGGCTCCGGCCGCGGCTGCTCCGGCTGCAGCACCCGCTGCGGACGCAGCACCTGCCGCAGCCGCAGCGCCCAAGATCGACTCGGGCGACACCGCGTGGATGCTCACCTCCACGCTGCTCGTCATCCTCATGACCATCCCCGGCCTCGCGCTCTTCTACGGCGGCCTCGGGCGTTCGAAGAACATGCTGTCGGTGCTGATGCAGGTCTTCGTGATCTTCTCGCTGATCAGCATCCTGTGGGCCATCTACGGCTACAGCCTGGCCTTCACGGGCGAAGGGAGCTTCGTCGGCACCTTCGACAAGATCTTCATGAAGGGCATCACGCAGGAAACCTTCGGTGCGCTCACCACGATCCCCGAATACGTGTTCGTCGCGTTCCAGGGCACCTTCGCGGCCATCACCGTGGCGCTGATCGTCGGCGCCTTCGCGGAACGCGCCAAGTTCTCGGCCGTGCTGCTGTTCTCGGTGCTGTGGTTCACCTTCGCCTACGTGCCGATGGCCCACATCGTCTGGGGCGGCGGCCTGCTCGCCAAGGATGGCGCGCTCGACTTCGCGGGCGGCACCGTGGTGCACATCAACGCCGGTGTGGCCGGCCTCGTGGGTGCCTACCTGGTCGGCAAGCGCGTGGGCTACGGCAAGGAAGCCTTCACGCCGCACTCGCTCACGCTCACCATGGTCGGCGCCTCGCTGCTGTGGGTCGGCTGGTTCGGCTTCAACGCCGGCTCGGCCGGTGCGGCCAATGCGGTGGCCGGCCTGGCCTTCGTGAACACAGTGCTCGCCACCGCCGCCGCGGCACTGTCGTGGATCCTGGGCGAGAGCCTGCACAAGGGCAAGGCCTCGATGCTGGGCGCCGCCTCGGGCGCCGTCGCCGGCCTGGTCGCCGTCACGCCGGCCGCGGGCTTCGTCGGCCCGATGGGTTCGATCGTGATGGGCCTGCTGGCCGGCCTCATCGGCCTCTGGGGCGTGGGCGGGCTCAAGCGCATGCTCGGCGCCGACGATGCGTTCGACGTGTTCGGCGTGCACGGCGTGTGCGGCATCCTGGGCGCCATCCTGACCGGCGTGTTCGCGGCCCAGGGCCTCGGCGGTACCGGCGGCTTGACGCCCGACACCTTCTCGATGGGCGCACAGGTCTGGATCCAGGTGAAGAGCGTGCTGTTCACCATCGTCTGGTCGGGCGTGGTGGCCTTCATCGCCTACAAGATCGCCGATCTCACGATCGGGTTGCGCGTCTCGGAAGAGGAAGAGCGCGAAGGTCTGGACATCTCGTCCCACGGCGAGACGGCCTACAACCGGTAAGCCCAGTCCGTACAACAACAAGAAGAACAACGCCAACGATCAGTTTCAGCAAGGTCTCCTTTGGATGTTCAGCCCGCGAGCGCTTCGGCGCGAGCGGGCTTTTTTTGGGCCTGCACGGGCCGGGTGCACAATCGTCCGACCATGTGGATCCCCCTCGAAGACAGCCTCTGCGCCCTCGGCGAATCACCGTTCTGGCATCCGCTCGAAGCCGCGCTCTACTGGCTCGACATCCCGGGCCGCGCCGTGCTGCGCACGCGCGGCGAGATCGGCACGCCGGCCGCCCGGGTGGAGCGCTGGGCGCTGCCGACCGAGCCCGGCTGCATGGCCCCGGCGCGCCGCGGCGGGCTCGTGATCGCGCTGCGCGACGGCATCTACCGTGCGCGCGAATGGGGCGGCGACCTGGTGCCGCTGGCGCACGTCGACCACGACGCGCGCACCATGCGCTTCAACGACGGCAAGTGCGACGCCTTTGGCCGCTTCTGGGCCGGCTCGCTCAACGAGGCCAAGGACCGCGCCAACGCGGCGCTCTACTGCCTCGATGCGCGGCCCGGCGTGCCCGCGGCGCCGCTGCTGTCGCGCATGGCGAACGAGGTGACCACGGCCAACGGCCTGGCCTTCTCGCCCGATGCGCGCACGCTCTACTGGGCCGACACGGCCGCGCACCGCGTGCGCGCGTGGGACTGGAATGCCGAGGCCAACGGGCTGTCGCAACCGCGCGTGTTTCGCCAGTTCGAGCCCAAGCCCGCGGGCTGGACGCCGGGGGCGGCGATGCCGCGCTACGACGGCCGGCCCGACGGCGCCACGGTCGATGCCGCGGGCCACTACTGGGTCGCGATGTTCGAGGGCGCGCAGCTGCTGCGCTTCGCGCCGTCGGGCGAGTGCGTGGCCGCGCTGCCGGTGCCGGTGCAGTGCCCGACGATGCCCCGCTTCGGCGGCGATGACCTGAAGACGCTGTTCGTCACGAGTGCGCGCAAGGGAC
>CAMLCW010000223.1 GCA_946478645.1 uncultured Variovorax sp. | reverse complement strand
GCCGGGGGACATTCGCGGAGGGGAGTCCACCGTCGGCGGGATCGCGCCCCGAACGGGGCAGCGATCGCTAGGTCTTGATCCCCAGATCAGGGTCTTCCGAAGCCCGTGCACTGGCCTTGTTGGAACGGGCACTGAGGTCGGGCGCCAGTGCCTCGCGGCCATCGAACACGAAGCAGTCGCCGCTGTAGTGCGCGCCGCCCACGAGTTCGAAGTACTTGAGGATGCCGCCTTCGAGCTGCAACACGTTCTCGACGCCTTCCTCGCGCATCAGGATGGCGGCCTTCTCGCAGCGGATGCCGCCAGTGCAGAAGCTCACCACCGTCTTGCCGGCGAAGTCCGCGCGGTGTTCGCGCAGCGCAGGCGGAAATTGCGTGAATTTCTCGATACGCCAGTCGATGGCGCCTTCGAAGCTGCCGTGGTCGACTTCGAAGGCATTGCGCGTGTCGAGCAGCGCGATCTCGCGGCCCTGGTCGTCGTGGCCCTGGTCGAGCCAGCGCTTGAGCGTGGGCGCATCGACACCGGGCGCGCGGCCCGCCGAGGGCTGGATCGCGGGATGGTCCATGCGGATGATCTCGCGCTTGAGCTTCACCAGCATGCGGCGGAACGGCTGCGCGGCCGACCAGCTTTCCTTGGTTTCGAGGTCCGCGAAGCGCGCGTCGGCGCGCAGGTGGGCCACGAACGCGCGCACCGCGTCGGCGCTGCCGGCAAGGAACAGGTTGATGCCCTCGGGCGCGAGCAGGATCGTGCCCATGAGGCCGAGCGCCAGGGTGCGTTCGCGCAGGTCCTCGCGCAGCGCGGGGGCGTCGTCGATAGCCACGAACTTGTAGGCCGCGATATTCAGAATCTCTTGTTGCACGGGGTCCGATTGTAGGTGTCGCAGTCTGCGCGACCGAGCGTCGAGGGTATGCCAACCCACATCGTGGAGGCTGCGCTTTCTACAATGGGCGGATGTTCG
The DNA here is from genome assembly GCA_946478645.1 of uncultured Variovorax sp. Next base: position 7,571 of record CAMLCW010000223.1, on the reverse strand, counting down.
TTCACCTGCGCCTGCACACCGAGTTTTCCGTCGTCGACGGGACCATCCGAATCGACGAAGTCGTCAAGGCCGCCGCCGCCGACAGCCAGCCGGCGCTCGCGATCACCGACCTCAACAACCTGTTCGGGGCCATCAAGTTCTACAAGCAGGGGCGCGGCAAGGGCGTCAAGCCGGTCATCGGCGCCGAGGTGTTCGTCGAGGGCCTGGGCAAGGAGCCCGGGGCGCTCACGCGACTCGTGCTGCTGGTGCAGAACATGGAAGGCTACCTGCACCTGTGCGAGCTGCTGGCGCGCGCCTGGACGCAGAACGTGGGCCGCGGCCAGTCGCAGGCGGCCTGCAAGCTCGAATGGCTGCAGGAACTGCAGGGCGGGCTGATCGCGCTCTCGGGCGCGCAGGCGGGGCCGCTCGGCCAGCCGCTGCTGCAGGGGCAGCACGAACGCGCGGCCGAACTCGCGCTGCAGCTCGCGGGAATTTTCCCGCACCGCTTCTACATCGAGCTGCAGCGCGCCGGCCGGCCCGAGGACGAGCCGCACGTGATCGCGGCCGTCAAGCTCGCGGCCCGGCTGCGGCTGCCGGTGGTGGCAACGCACCCGGTGCAGTTCGCCGCGCGCGAGGACTACGAGGCGCACGAGGCGCGGGTCTGCATCTCCGAGGGCGAGATCCTCGGCAATCCGCGCCGTGTGCGCAAGTTCACGCCCGAGCAGTACTTCAAGTCGGCGGCCGAGATGGAGGCGCTTTTTGCCGACGTGCCGAGCGCGATCGCCAACACGGTCGAGATCGCCAAGCGCTGCAACCTCACGCTGGTGCTCGGCAAGCCGCAGCTGCCCGACTTTCCGACGCCGTTCATCAGCGACGGCGTGCGCATGCCGATCGACGAGTTTTTCCGGCAGGAATCGTTCGCGGGGCTCGAGGAGCGCCTGGCGCACCTGTACCCCGATGCCGCCAGGCGCGAGGCCGAGCGCCCGCGCTATGTGGAACGGCTCGAGTTCGAGATCAACACCATCCTCAAGATGGGATTCCCGGGCTACTTCCTGATCGTGGGCGACTTCATCAAGTGGGCCAAGAGCAACGGCTGCCCGGTGGGTCCGGGCCGGGGCTCGGGTGCCGGTTCGCTGGTGGCCTATGCGCTCAAGATCACCGACCTCGATCCGCTCGAATACAAGTTGCTGTTCGAACGTTTCCTGAACCCGGAGCGCGTGTCGATGCCCGACTTCGACATCGACTTCTGCCAGGGCAACCGCGACCGCGTGATCGACTACGTGAAGGACAAGTACGGCCGCGACGCGGTGAGCCAGATCGCCACCTTCGGCACCATGGCCGCACGCGCCGCGATCCGCGACGTGGGCCGCGTGATGGACATGAGCTACATGTTCTGCGACGGCATCAGCAAGCTCATTCCCAACAAGCCCGGCAAGCCCGTCACGCTGCAGTACCCGCCCACCGACCTGTCGGAGGACGACAAGGAGAAATACGCGATCGCGGCCGAGCCGCAGCTCGCGCAGCGCATCGAGCGCGAGGAAGAGGTCAAGTCGCTGGTCGAGATGGCGCAGAAGCTCGAAGGCATGACGCGCAACATCGGCATGCACGCGGGCGGCGTGCTGATCGCGCCGGGCAAGCTCACCGACTTCTGCCCGCTCTACCAGCAGCCCGGCAGCGACTCGGCCGTGAGCCAGTACGACAAGGACGACGTGGAGGCCATCGGCCTCGTGAAGTTCGACTTTCTGGGCCTCGCGACGCTCACGATCCTCGAGATCGCGAAGGAGTTCATCGTCCAGCGCCACAAGGGCCAGGAGAACTTCGCCTACGAGAACATCCGGCTCGACGACCGCGAGACCTACAAGCTTTTCTCCGAAGGCAAGACGGAGGCGGTGTTCCAGTTTGAAAGCCGCGGCATGCAGGGCATGCTGAAAGATGCGCGGCCGACCCGGCTCGAGGACCTGATCGCGCTCAACGCGCTGTACCGCCCAGGCCCGATGGACCTGATCCCGAGCTTCGTGGCGCGCAAGCACGGCCGCGAAGAGGTCGAGTATCCGCACCCGGCCGTGGCCGAGATGCTCTCCGAGACCTACGGGATCATGGTCTACCAGGAGCAGGTGATGCAGACCGCGCAGATCCTGGGCGGCTACTCGCTCGGCGGCGCCGACCTGCTGCGCCGCGCGATGGGCAAGAAGAAGGCCGAGGAAATGGCCGAGCACCGCGAGAAGTTCCGCGCGGGCGCGCTCGCGACGCACGGCATCCCGCAGGACAAGGCCGACGAGATCTTCGACTTGATGGAGAAGTTCGCGGGCTACGGCTTCAACAAGTCGCACGCGGCCGCGTACTCGCTGCTGGCGTACCACACCGGCTGGCTCAAGGTCCATTACACGGCCGAGTTCTTCTGCGCCAACATGACCGTGGAAATGGACAACACCGACAAGCTCAAGGTGCTGTTCGAGGACGCGCAAAAGAACTTCGGCATCAGCTTCGAGCCGCCGGACGTGAACCGCGGCAACTACCGCTTCGAGCCGGTGACCGACAAGGTGATCCGGTACGGCCTGGGCGCGGTCAAGGGCACGGGCCAGCTCGCGGTCGAGGCGCTGGTGCGCGCGCGCGAGGAGGGCGGCCCGTTCAAGAGCCTCTACGACTTCTGCGTGCGCATCGACCGCCAGCGCATCAACAAGCGCACCGTCGAGGCACTGATCAAGGCCGGGGCGTTCGACGCGATCCAGCAGAACCGCGCGTCGCTCGTGGCCTCGCTCGACCGCGCCTTCGAATTCGCCGCCGCCACCGAGGCCAACGCGGCGCAGGTCGACATCTTCGGCGACTGCGAGCACGGCTCGGCCACGGCCGAACCCGAGCTCATCGATGCCACGCCCTGGGGCGTGAAGGAGCGGCTCACGTTGGAGAAAACGGCCGTCGGCTTCTACCTGTCGGGCCACTTGTTCGACGAGGTGGCGCACGAGGTGCGGCGCTTCTGCAAGCGCGAGATTGGCGACCTGATGGACACGCGCGAGCAGCAGGTGATCGCGGGCATCGTGAGCGACCTGCGCATCATCAACGGCCAACGCGGGCGGCTTGCGATCTTCAAGCTCGACGACAAGTCCGACTCGATCGAGGCCACCGCCGACGAGGCGCTGATCAACGCCAACCGCAACACGCTGAAGGACGACGAGCTCGTGATCGTGAGCGGCCGGCTGCAGCCGGGCCGCGGCGGCTTCGAGGCGCGCTTCCAGGTGCAGCAGGTCTGGGACCTGGCCGCCGCGCGCTGCCGCTTCGGCAAGTTCCTGCGCGTGGCGGTGAACGGCAAGGCGCCCGACATTGCGCGGCTGGTGAAAGACTTTCCGCCGCGCACCGAGCAAAGCGAGCACGGCGACCTGGTACACGGCCTGCCGGTGCGCCTGTCGATGGCGCGCGGCGGGGCACAGGTCGAACTGCAGCTCGGCGAACGCGCCAAGTTCTTTCCCACCGATGCCGCGCTCGCTAGCTGGACCGCGCAGGCCGAGGCCGGCAAGGCCTCGGTGGTCTACGAGTGACACCATTCAACAAGGAGTAGCACTGCCATGACGCTTGCAGCCAATCTGAAGCAAACCACGATCGCCCTCGCCATGGCGGTCTCGCTGGCCCCGGCCCTGGCCCAGTACACCGGCCCGAGCAGCGTGCCGGCCATGACTGTCAAGCAGTTGCTCGACACCGGCAAGGACGACCAGCATGCGACCCTGCGCGGCTTCATCGTCTCGCACGATGGCGGCGAGCACTACACCTTTGCCGACGACAGCGGCCGCATGAAGGTCGAGATCGACGCCAAGCACTTTCCGCCCGGCGTGAAGATCGACGACAAGGTGCGCGTCGAGATCTCGGGCGAGTTCGACAAGGACATGGTCGGCAACAAGGCCGAACTCGACGTCAAGCGCCTGAGCGTGGCGCGCTGAGCGGCGCCCGCGCGGGCGCCGCCTCTCAGCGGCTCAGCGCTTCGGCCGCAGCGTGACGATCAGGCGCGACGGCACGGTGCCGTCGACGTCGCGCGGCAGCTTCTCGGTCTTCTGCAGCGCGCGCAGCGCCGCTTCGTCCCAGTTGGCCACGCCGCTGCTCTTCACCAGCGAAGGCGTGCCGACGATCGTGCCGTCGGGCGCGAGGCGCACGTCGAATTCGGCGCCCGGGTTGCCGTTGATCAGGTCGGCCTCGGGGAACACCACGTTGGGCCGGACGGCCGCAGCCACCTTGCCGGCATAGCTGCCCGACGGGCCGGACGAGCGCGCGGCATTGCCCTCGCCACCGGTGCCCGCCATGGCCTGCATGCGCTTGAGCGTGGCGGCGCGGTCGGCGGCCGCCTGCGCCGCGGCCTTGGCCTCGGCTTCCTTCTTCTTGGCGGCCGCAGCGGCTTCGGCCTCTTTCTTCTTGGCCGCAGCTTCGGCTTCCTTCTTCTTGGCTTCGGCCAGCTTCTTCTGCTGCTGCTCGCGCTGCTCCTGCAGTTCTTCCTTCTTGCGCTCGGCCTCGAGCCGTTCGGCGCGCTCGCGCGCCTCCTGCTCCTTCTTTTCCTGCGCGGCCTTGCGCTCGGCTTCGAGCTTCTTCTGCCGCTGCTCGCGCGCGAGTTCTTCCTGGCGCTCGCGCTCCTTCTGTTCCTTGAGCTTCTTCTCGCGCTCCAGCGCGATGTCGGGCTCCTTCGGCGGCGGGGGGGCCGGCTCGGGCGGCCGCACGGCCTGCGGCGGCGGAGGAGGAGGTGGCGGCGGAGGTTCGGGCGCGGGGGCCGGCGCGGGCGCGGGCGGCGGCGGTGTGGGCGCCACGGCGCGCGGCGCGGCCTGCTGCACGGTCGAGGACCAGAGCTCGGCGTCGACGGCGGCGTCCGCCGTTTCACGCCGCCAGCTCACGCCCCAGGTCAGCGCGATGATCAGGAGCGCATGCGCGACAAGCGCCAGCAGCACCGCGCGCGGCGTGCCGCGCTGCGGCGGAGGTGCGAATTCGGGGCGGTCGAGCGCGAGCGACATGCCTTATTTGCCGCCCGTGGTGGTGACCGACAGGCCCACGCGCTCGATGCCGCTGCGCTTGAGCTGGTTCATCGCCTTGACGACGGTTTCGTACTTGACGGATTTGTCGGCGCTGATGACCACCGGGCGCTCGGCGTCGCCGCCCTGTGCGGCCTTGGCTGCACTGCCGATCTGCGTCATGGGAATGGACGTGCCGCCGCTGCCGGTGGACGGGTCTTTCTTGATCTGCACTTCGTCGTCGCTCTTGATGACGATCTCGATCGGCTTGTCAGGCTGCTTGTTGGCGCGGTCGACCGACGGCAGGTTGATCACGCTCGGCGTGATGAGCGGCGCGGTGACCATGAAGATGATCAGCAGCACCAGCATCACGTCGATGAACGGGACCATGTTGATCTCGTTGATCGTCCGGCGGCCTCGGCCTCGGGAGGAAACGGCGGGCATGGGCTGGCCTTCTCTTCGCTCAGCGGTTGGCGGGCGTGGCCGAGGCTGCGGTTGCCGCGCCCGGGTTGGCCGACAGGTTGCGCTGCAGGATGTTGGAGAACTCCTCGATGTAGGTCTCGAGGGCGATCGCGATCTTGTCGATCTCGCGCGCGAAGCGGTTGTAGCCGACCACCGCGGGAATCGCCGCGAACAGGCCGATCGCGGTAGCCACCAGCGCTTCGGCGATGCCGGGCGCCACGGTGGCGAGCGTGACCTGCGCGAGCGCGGCCAGGCCGGTGAAGGCATGCATGATCCCCCACACCGTGCCGAACAGGCCGACGTAGGGCGAGACCGAACCGACGGTGGCGAGGAACGAGAGATTCTGCTCGGCCGCGTCGAGCTCGCGCTGGAAGCTCGCGCGCATGGCGCGGCGGGCGCCGTCGAGCAGCGTGCCCGCATCGCTCACGTGGCGCTCGCGCAGCTTCTGGTACTCGCGCATGCCCGAGGCGAAGATGCGCTCCATGGGGCCCGCGAACTTGGCGTTCTGCGCGGCCGAGGCGAACAGCTCATTGAGGCTGGTGCCCGACCAGAACTCGCGCTCGAACTCGTCGTTGAGCGCACGCATGCGGCGCAGGGCGAAGTACTTGCGGATGATCGCGGCCCAGCTGGCGATCGAGACGATCACGAGCAGCAGCACGACCAGCTGCACCACGATGCTCGCTTGGAGCAGGAGATTGACGATGGAGAGGTCTTGGTTCATGGCTTGATAGGTTGAGTCATGGAGCAGCGCGGCGCTCGAGGGTTCCCGCAACTTCTGCCGGAATTCGCGCGGGGCGCAGTGTGGCGGCGTCCACCCAGCCGATGCGGATGGTGCCCTCGCACAGCAGCACGGGGTCGGGCGCGGCAGTCCGCGTCTGCTCTGTTTTTGATAGCACTCGCTGTCCGATTATCAGCGATGCGCTGCCTGATTGTCGAAGTTCGGCTGTCACCAGCAGTTCGTCGTCAAGGCGAGATGGCCGATGGTATTTGAGCTGCGTCTCGCTCACCACGAACTGGCCGCCGGTGCGCTCGCGCAGCGCGCGCTGCTCGATGCCCAGCGAGCGCAGCCATTCGGTGCGCGCGCGTTCCATGAACTTGAGGTAGTTGGCATAGAACACGATGCCGCCGGCGTCGGTGTCTTCCCAGTAGACGCGGATCGGGAACGCAAAGCTCATCGTTGGATCATGGCCCGCAGGCGCTCGACGGATTCCTGCAGGTGCGCCATCGAACTGGCCGTGGAAAAGCGCACGAAGCGCGAGGTCTCGGCGCTGCCGAAGTCGCGCCCGGGCGTCACGGCGACATGGGCCCGCTTCATGGTCTCGAAGGCGAAATCCCAGCTGCCCTCGATGCCGAGCTGTTCCGCGATGCGGGTGCAGTCGGCCCAGGCGTAGAAGGCGCCGTCGGGCATTACCGGCACATCGAGGCCGAGCGCATTCAACTGCGGGATGAACCAGTCGCGCCGGGCCTTGAATTCGGCGCGGCGGCGCTCGTATTCAGCGATGCTGGCCGGCTCGAAGCAGGCCAGCGCGGCGTACTGCGACACCGTGCTCGCGCAGATGAAGAGGTTCTGCGCCAGCCGCTCGACCACGGGCACCAGTGCCTCGGGCACCACCAGCCAGCCGAGCCGCCAGCCGGTCATGTTGAAGTACTTGCTGAAGCTGTTGATGCTGATGACGTTGTCGTCGATCGCCAGCGCCGTCTGCCCGAACTGCGCGTCGTACGAGAGCCCGAGGTAGATCTCGTCGATCAGCGTGATGCCGCCGCGCTGCGACACCACCTCGTGGATGCGGCGCAGCTCGTCGGGCGCGATGGAGGTGCCGGTCGGGTTGGAAGGCGAGGCCAGCAGCACGCCGCGCGTGTTCGCGGTCCAGGCGGCCTCGACCTTGGCGGCCGTGAGCTGGAAGCGCTCGGCTGCCGTGGTCGGCACCAGCACGGCCTTGCCGTCGGCCGCGCTCACGAAATGCCTGTTGCACGGATAGCTCGGGTCGGGCATCAGGATCTCGTCGCCCGCATCGATCAGCGCGAGGCAGGCGAGCTGCAGCGCGGCCGAGGCGCCCGCCGTCACGACGATGCGCCGCGCCGGCACGTCGACGCCGAAGCGCTCGGCGTACCAGCCGCTGATGCGCTCGCGCAGCGCGTCGAGGCCGGTGG
>CAMLCW010000222.1 GCA_946478645.1 uncultured Variovorax sp. | reverse complement strand
GCAGCGTGACGCCGCGCTGGCCCTGGTACTTGCCGCCGCGGTCCTTGTAGCTGGTTTCGCAGACCTCGTCGCTCTCGAAGAACAGCACCTGGGCGCAGCCTTCGCCCGCGTAGATCTTGGCGGGCAGCGGCGTGGTGTTGCTGAATTCGAGCGTCACGTAGCCTTCCCATTCGGGCTCGAAGGGCGTGACGTTGACGATGATGCCGCAGCGCGCGTAGGTGCTCTTGCCGAGGCAGATGGTGAGCACGTTGCGCGGAATGCGGAAGTATTCGACCGTGCGCGCGAGCGCAAAGCTGTTGGGCGGGATGATGCAGTAGTCGCCGTGCATGTCGACGAAGCTCTTCTCGTCGAAGTTCTTCGGGTCGACCACGGTGCTGTGGATGTTGGTGAAGACCTTGAATTCAGGCGCGCAGCGGATGTCGTAGCCGTAGCTCGAGGTGCCGTAGCTGATGATCTTGTGGCCCGCGGCCTCGCGCACCTGCCCGGGCTCGAAGGGCTCGATCATGCCGTGCTGCTCGGCCATGCGCCGGATCCATTTGTCGCTCTTGATGCTCATATGCGGTGCTGCTGCTGCGGAGGGTCGGGGCGGAATTGTGGCATGGCTGAATACGGACTTCCGGACGCAGAGGACGCGAAGGTTTCGCAGAAATCGCAAAAGGAATCCAGAAAGAAAATTTTTTGGATCCCCTTCTGCGACCTCTGCGAAATCTCTGCGCCCTCTGCGTCCGGAAGTCCGCTTTCCCGACGGCCTATCCCGCCACCTGCGAAATCACCGTGCGCTCGATCAGCCGGTCGTCACCCAGCACGATCATCGCGAACAGCAGTTCCTCGAGGTTCTCGGCCCGCGCCGCCTTGCGCGCGAGCAGCGGCGTGGCTTGCTGCGGGTTGAGCACCAGGAAGTCGGCCTCGCAGCCGGGCTGCAGGTTGCCGATCACGCCATCGAGCCCCAGCGCGCGCGCCGCGCCGCCCGTGTGGCGCCACCAGAGCTCGGAGGGCGCGATGCTCAGGCCGGGCTTGGTCTGGCCCTCGCGGCCCACGTAGTAGGCCGCCATCATGGTGTGGAAGGGGCTGAAGCTGGTGCCGCCGCCCACGTCGCTCGCAAGGCCGTACGGGAACCCCGTGCGGTCGGCCGCACCGAAGTCGAAGAAGCCACTGCCCAAGAACAGGTTGCTGGTCGGGCTCACGGCGGCCGCGGTCTTCGTGTCGCGCAGCAGCGCGCGGTCGGTGTCGTCGAGGTAGATGCAGTGCGCGTACACGGCGCGCTCGCGCATCAGGCCGAAGCCCGCGTACACGTCGAGGTAGGAGCGCGATTGCGGATAGAGCTCGCGCACCCAGGCCACCTCGTCGCGGTTCTCGGCCACGTGCGACTGGATCCAGGTGCTCGGGTACTTCGCGGCCAGTTCGCCCGCGCCGCGCATCTGCGCGTCGGTGCTCGCGGGCGCGAAGCGCGGCGTGATCGCGTAGCCCAGCCGGTCGACGTCGTGCCACCTGCGGATCAGCGCCTCGGAATCGACCAGGCTCTGTTCGGTTTCATCGCGCACGCCGTCGGGCGAATGGCGGTCCTGCAGCACCTTGCCCGAGATCATTCGCAGGCCGCGCTGCTGTGCGGCCTCGAAGAACGCATCGACCGAGGCGACGTGCGAGGTCGCGAAGGTCAGCGCCGTGGTCACGCCGTTGCGCAGCAGCTCGTCGAAGAACACCCCGGCGACTTCGTTCGAATGCGCGGGATCGGCGAACTTCGCCTCCGCGGGGAAGGTGTAGTTCTCGAGCCAGGGCAGGAGCCCCGGCGAGGGCGAGCCGATGATGTCGGTCTGAGGAAAGTGGATGTGCATGTCCACGAAGCCCGGCGCGAGGATGCGGCCCGGCAGCGCGATCGTCTCGGCGTCGGCATGGCGCGGCGACACGGCGGCATGGCTGCCCGCGTCGAGCACGCGCTGGCGGCCGGCCGCGTCGGGGCCGACGACCAGCAGGCCGTCCTCATCGAAAAGGGGCTGGCCTGCGGCATCGAAACGCAGGAGGGAGGCGCGGTAGGCTTTTTTCATCGTGGCTGCGGAGGGTAAACCAGCCCTGCGCCGGCGCAATTTCCCTGCGCATATGAGTGCTATACGCCCACGCCACTCGCGCGCCGGCGCCTCAGCGCCCCACCCGCCCCTGCACGCCCTCGGCAAGCCAGTTCATCTTGAGGATCTGCTCGTCGTTCAGCTGCGCCCCCTTGGCGATGACGGTGCGGCCTTCGTTGTCGCGCACGTCGCCACCCACCGCGCGAAACGGCTGCAGCTTGCCCGCCGCGATGTCCTGCTGGCGCGCGAGCACCTCCTGCTGCACCGCCTTGGGCACCTTCGCGCCGAAGTCGCCGACGCGGATCAGGCCCTCCTTCACGCCACCCCAGAGATTGCCGCTCTTCCAGCTGCCGTCGAGCACGGCCTTGGCCCGCGCGGTGTAGTAGCCGCCCCACTGGTGCGTGACGGCGACGATCTGCGCGTCGGGTGCCGTCTTGCGCATGTCGGAGTGGTAGGCCACGGCCATCTTGCCGCGCTCCTGCGCTGCGGCCATCACCGCGGTCGAACCGGTGTGGAAGGCCAGCACGTCGGCGTTCTGGTTGAACAGCGCCATCGCAGCGTCGCGCTCCTTGGGCGGATCGAACCATTCGTTGAGCCACACGACCACCACCTTCGCCTGCGGGTTCACCGAGCGCATGCCGAGCGTGAAGGCATTGATGCCCTGCAGCACCTCGGGAATGGGAAAGCCCGCCACGTAGCCCGCGATGTTCGTCTTCGTCATGCGGCCCGCGGCAATGCCCGCGAGGTAGCGCCCTTCGTAGTAGCGCGCGTTCGAGGTCGCGACATTGGGCGCCGTCTTGTAGCCCGTGACCGATTCGAACTTCACGTCCGGAAAGTCGCGCGCCACCTTCAGCGTGGGCTCCATGTAGCCGAAGCTCGGCGTGAAGATCAGCTTGTTGCCCTGCTGCGCCAGGTCGCGGATCACGCGCTCGGCATCAGCGCCTTCGGGCACGTTCTCGACGAAGCTGGTCTCGACCCTGTCGCCCAGCGCCGCTTCGACGGCCTTGCGGCCCTCTTCATGCTGGCGCACCCACCCGGCGTCGGTGACCGGCGTGACGTAGACGAAGCCGATCTTCAGCGGCGGCGGCTTGGGTGCCGGCGGCTGTTGTGAAAAGGCGGGAGATAAAAAGCAAGCGGCTGCCCACGCCAGAACGGCGCGGCCCGCGAGGTTTTTGTACATGGTGTTCCTCTACATGGCCCCGGAAATACAAAAACCCCGCAACCGCCGGGACGCCGGCTGCGGGGCAGGGGATTCTACCTAGGAGGCTGTCGGGCTTGCCTTACGCGTCGAAGGCCGGATCGATCGGCACCCTGTAGCCGTTGACGAGCCGGTTCGTCTCGTTGGCCATGCCGACGACCGCCATCAGCTCGGCGAACATCCCGGGCGTCATGCCAGCCTTCTCGGCCCCCGCATGATGGCTTGCGATGCAGTAGCCGCAGCCGTTGCTCACGCTCACCGCGAGGTACACCATCTCCTTGACCACCGGGTCGAGCGCACCCGGCGCCATCACCTCCTTGAGGCTCGCCCAGGTGCGCCGCAGCGTCGCGGGATCGTTCGCGAGGTACTTCCAGAAGTTGTTGACGTCGGGCACGTTGCGCGTGGCCTTGATGTCGTCGAACACGGCCTTCACCTCGTCCGGCGCGTCCGCGTAGTCGATCGGCTGGGGTTTCATGGGTTCTCCGGTTCAGGCGTCGGCAAAGCGCGCGAAGACCGCGTCGAGCCGCGCCAGGTAGTCGTGCCTGGCCGCTTCGTCGATGAAACTGCCTTCGAAGCTGTTGGCCGCGAGCTGCCACGCATGCCGCACGCCGAGCCCCGTGGCCGCAAAGGTCTGCAGGAAGTTCTGGTTCATGTAGCCGCCGAAGTAGGCCGGGTCGTCCGAGTTGACGGTGGCGACCAGCCCCGCATCGAGCAGCGCGCCGAGGTTGTGCTGCGCGAGGTCGGGAAACACGCAGAGCTTGAGGTTCGACAGCGGGCACACGGTGAGCGGAATGCGGTCTTGCGCGAGCCGCTGCATCAGCGCCGGATCCTTGGCGCTCTGCACGCCGTGGTCGACGCGCTCGACCTTGAGCACGTCGAGCGCACTCCAGACGTACTCGGGCGGCCCCTCCTCGCCGGCATGCGCGACCAGATGCAGGCCCAGCTCGCGGCAGCGCGCGAACACGCGCGCGAACTTCTCGGGCGGATGGCCGACCTCGCTCGAATCGAGCCCCACGCCGATGAACCTGTCGCGAAACGGCAGCGCCTGTTCGAGCGTCTCGAAAGCCTCTTCCTCGCTCAGGTGGCGCAGGAAGCACAGGATCAGCGAGGCGCTCACGCCGAGCTTCGGCCCGGCCTCGGTGCAGGCGCTGTGCAGGCCCTCGATCACCGTCTCCATCGCCACGCCGCGCGCGGTGTGCGTCTGCGGGTCGAAGAACATCTCGGTGTGCACCACGTTGTCGGCCGCCGCGCGCTCGAGGTAGGCCCAGGCCATGTCGTGGAAGTCCTGCGCCTTCAGCAGCACGCTCGCGCCCGCGTAGTAGATGTCGAGGAAGCTCTGAAGGTTGGTAAAGGCGTAGGCGCGGCGCAGCGCCTCGACGCTCGCGTACGGAAGGGCCACGCCGTTGCGCTGGGCGAGCGCGAAGATCAGCTCGGGCTCGAGCGAACCCTCGATGTGCATGTGCAGTTCGGCCTTGGGCATGGCGCACAGCAGCTCGGGCAGGCGCGCGGCCGGAATGCGCTCGAAGCGCGGGTCGAAGGTGGGGCGGGAATCGTTCATGGGGCGGCCGGAAAAAAGGAATGCGTTCGTTGCGGTCGCGCACAGCATAAGCCCGAAGGCAGGCCCTCACCAGTCCGCCGCGCCACCCTCCAGCGCGCGCCGCGCGAGCAGGAAGGCGGCCGCGTTCCAGCTCTGTCCGGCCATGCCCCTGGGCGCGAGCGTGCGGCCATGGAACCACTCGGTGAAGCGCCAGCCGCCGGCGTGGTTCGCCTGCGCGAGCCGCACCAGTTCGGGCCAGGCGAGTTCGCGCAGGCCGAGGCGCGCGAGCGCCATCACCCAGAATCCGCCGACGAAAGGCCAGATGCCCCCGTTGTGGTACTGGTGCACCACGTTCTGCTGGTGCCGCGCCATGTATGGGCGCCACAGCGTGTCCTGGCGCGTCAGCGGATGCAGCACCACGCGCACCGGAAACGGCTCGTCCGCGTGTGCGGCGACGACGGTGTCGACGATGCGGCGCGCAAATTCCGGTTCGGCCAGACCGCAGAGAATTGCCAGCACGTTGCCGAAAACGTCGCCCTCGTTGCCGGTGAACGAGAGGTTGACGAAGCTCAGGTAGAGCCCGGGGTCGGTGCGGCCCCGGCGCGCATAGTGGCGCAGCAGGCGCGCGCGATGGTATTCGGGCAGGTCGGCCTGGAACGGATTGAACAGGTGGTTGAAGTGGTAGTGCGTGGCTTCGGCATCGCCAAGCGCAAAGCGCCGCTTGACCTCGAACCAGAGCGCGTTCGTATAGAGCACGTAGCCCGAGCGCGGCATGATGTCGGCCCAGTCGCTGGCCTCGTTCTGCTGCAGCAGCCGGAAATGCTGATGCTCCTGCGCGAGCAGCCAGCCGGTCGCGCGCTCGGCTTCGCGCTGCCAGTGCGACGCGCCGACATTGCCGTGCCGGCGCACGTGGTCCACCGCGATCAGCCACCACAGGGTGGCATCGATGCAGCCCAGGTACCAGAAATCGGCATCGAGCCCTTCGGGATCGACGTACTTGGGGATCTGCCCGTTGCCGGCCTGCTGCGCGGCCAGTGCGTCGAGGCTCGCGACCGCGCCCTGCTCGAGCGCGGGCACGCCGCTGCCGCACATCGCCATGACGCAGATCGCCGCGTCGCGCCCGAAGATGCGCGTGTAGCGGCGCGCCTCGGCGGCTTCATTGCGGGTGGCGGCAAGAATGCCGTGCGGCGTGAGGTTGCGTTCGAGGAGTTCGAGCGAGGCTTGCGCGCAGGCGTCGATCAGCGCGAGCGAGGGGCGGTCGAGGGGAGGTGTAGGCATCGTGGTCATGCGGTCACGCAGGCGGCGTGCCGGTGGGCAGCTTCTTCTTTCGGCGCGCGGCCGAGCGGGCGATTGTGCCGCGCCCCGCGAGCCCACGAAGGCGTCAGGGTTCCGTGTCGCGCGGCAGTCCCGCGGTCGGCGCAGGACCCGCATCGGCCGCGCCATGGTGCAGGCCCACGCCGACGCCGAGCCCTGCGCCCATGCCCGCGCCACCCGCGCCGCCCGCGCCACCTCTTGTGCCACCGGCGGCGCCACCACCGCCGTCGCCCGCACGATCGCTGCGCGCCGGCGTGCCCTTGGTGCGCAGCGGTCCCTGCTTCGGAATGCCGAGTTCGGGCGGGACCGGCGCCAGGTCGAGCACCTCGCGGATGAAGGTGCGCAGAGAGACCACCAGTTCGGCTGTCTCCACCCTTCGGCCGGCCGCCATGTCGCTGGCCGCCTGTGCCGCGAGCCGGACCTGCGCCTCGGTGCCCAGCAGGATCACGTCCGACAGTGCGCTCTCGACCGCATCGCGGATGCGCCGGCGCCGGTCCGATGCGGGAAGCCCGTCCTCGGGAGTGCCCTGCACGCCCTCACCCTGCGACTGCCGCACCCGCAGGTCGCGCAAGTGGCTCGGGTCCACCGCCAGCTCCCCGGTGAACGAGCCGCCGAGCACTTTGTAGGCCGCGATCAGTGTCTTCAACCGCTCGTTGATCTGCCGGTTCTGCCGCTCGCGCCGCTGCTGCACGCTGAGCATCACCACGATGCGAATGCCGACCGCCACCAGCGACACCAGCACCAGCCCCAGAAGCGTGGAAAGAAGACCTTGCCAGGAAGTGAAGTCGATTGGATTGCGCATCGATGGACCCGAAGGATGGACGGTGGACCGCGGCCAGTGCCTGCACGTCGATTCCACCAAAAAGAAAGCCGCCCCACGGGCGGCCCTGGTATCCGCGAACGAGCGGCATGCGCTCGTTCAGCGAAACAGCGATGGCGCTTACTTCTTGTCCCCGCCCGGCACCGAACCTTCGACACCCTTGACGTAGAAATTCACGCCCGACAGGAACTTGTCGTCGGCCACGGCGTCCTTGGCGACCAGTTCCTTGCCGTCCTGGCCGAGGATCGGGCCCTTCCAGATCGCGAAGCTGCCGTCCTTCAGGCCCTTCTTCACTTCTTCCACCTTGGCCTTGGTTTCTGCAGGCACGTCTTCGGCGATCGAGACGATGTCGATCGCGCCTTCCTTCACGCCCCACCAGCTCTGGCCGGTGGTCCACTTGCCGTCGATGGCGTCCTGCGTGGCCTTGATGTAGTACGGCGCCCAGTTGATGGTGGCCGACGCGAGATGGGCCTTGGGGCCGTAGGCGGTCATGTCCGAATCCCAGCCGAAGGCGCGCTTGCCTTTTTCCTGCGCGGTCTTGAGCACGGCCGGCGAGTCGGTGTTCTGGAACAGGATGTCGGCGCCGCCGTTGATCAGCGCGGTGGCGGCCTCGGTCTCCTTGGGCGGGCTGAACCATTCGTTGACCCACACGACCTTGGTCGTGATCTTCGGATTGACCGACTGCGCGCCCATGGTGAAGCTGTTGATGTTGCGCAGCACCTCGGGGATCGGCACCGAGCCCACCACGCCGAGCGTGTTGCTCTTGGTCATGGCACCGGCAATGATGCCGGCCATGTACGCGCCTTCGTAGGTGCGGCTGTCGTAGGTGCGCATGTTCTCGGCGGTCTTGTAGCCGGTCGCATGCTCGAACTTGACTTCCTTGCTGTCGTTGGCCACCTTGAGCATCGGTTCCATGTAGCCGAAGGTGGTGCCGAAGATCAGCTTGTTGCCCTGGCCGACCAGGTCGCGGAACACGCGTTCGGCGTCGGCGCCCTCGGGCACGCTCTCGACGAAGGTGGTCTTGATCTTGTCGCCGAATTCCTTCTCGAGCGCCTTGCGGCCGTTGTCGTGCGCAAAGGTCCAGCCGCCGTCGCCGACCGGCCCGATGTAGGCGAACGCGATGTTGAGCGGTGCGGCAGATGCCGCGGCGGCGGGCGCCGGTGCGGGCGTGGGCGCCGCGGCGGGTGCAGCCGGCTCCTCCTTCTTGCCGCAGCCGATCAGGGCCGCCGAAGCCACCGCGGCCAGGGCGGCGAGCTTGAGCAGGGAGCGCTTG
The DNA here is from genome assembly GCA_946478645.1 of uncultured Variovorax sp. The sequence goes on along the minus strand of CAMLCW010000222.1, from coordinate 328 downwards.
TTCATCAGGTCATTCATTGTCGGAATCCTCGATAAAGGACGGTTGGCGGGAAAACGAAAGCGAGATTATGAGCCGGGGTAGAACGGCTTCCCGATGGAAGCGGGCATGTTGATGCGGATGAACGCCGGATTGCGCGAGATCAGCGCCAGCACCACGATGGGCGCGATGTACTGCAGCATGCTGAGAAACTGCGACGGCACGCTCACGCCGCTGCTCTGCAGATGGAAGCCCAGCATCGAGACGCCGCCGAACAGGTAGGCGCCGAGCTGCACGCGCATCGGCGGCCAGGTGGCAATGGTGGTGAGGGCCAGCGCGATCCAGCCGCGGC
>CAMLCW010000221.1 GCA_946478645.1 uncultured Variovorax sp. | reverse complement strand
CGGCGACCTCACGAGCGCCTTCAACTTCGCCAACCCCAACGACGAGCCCCTGCCCGCGCTCACCGGCCGCGCAAGCCGCGACGAGGCGGACCAGATCCGCATCAACCAGGAGAAGCTGGCGCAGGTGCCGCTGCCGCTCGACCCGCAGCTGCCGCGCCAGGCCACCGGCACGCGGCCCTCGCGCGCGCTGCCGTACGAGCTGCACACCAGCGCGCGCGTGGCGCCGCTCGACGGCACGGTGCGGCTGCTGATGGCGAACACCGGCACGGCGGCCGCGGTGTTCCATGTGTACGACAAGCTCAACCTCGACCGACTGCCGCGCCGCTACATGGTCGAGCCCGGCAAGACACTCGACGACCTCTGGATGGCCGGGCGCGACAACAGCGGCTTCTACGATCTCTGGGTGCTCGGGCCCAACGGCTTCCACCGCCACTTCAAGGGCGACCTCGGCAGCCTGCGCGCCGCCGATGCGCCGGGCCCCGAAGTGCGCGTGTGCTACGACATCGCGAACGGCAACGTCTACCTCGAGATGCGCAACACGGGCGCCAAAGCCTGCAGGTTCACGGTGCGCGCCAAGGCCTACCGCGAGGACGGCCCATGGACCGCCACCGTGCAGCCCGGCGGCAAGGCCGAGCAGCACTGGGACCTGGCGTCGAGCGGCGCCTGGTACGACTTCGCCGTCACCTGCGACGCCGACGCGGCCTGGGCGCGCCGTTTCGCGGGCCGCGTCGAGACGGGCCGGCATTCGGTCAGCGACCCCGCCATGGGCATGGGCGAGGGCTGAACATTGCGCCTCAGTACTGCGCCTTCACCTCGGGCACGGTCCCGCTCGCCAGCGTCGCCGGATCCTGCAGCACCGCGGCCACATCGGCCAGGTACTGCCCGACGACGGGCTCGTGCGTGAGGTTCAGCATGTGGTGGATGCCCGCGGGCTGCTGCACGTAGCCCACGGTCCAGCCGCGCTCGGTCAGGCCGCGGCCGATCGCCCCCATGTCTCGCGTGGGCGAACCGAAGGCGAAGATCGACAGCTCGGGCCGGCCCAAGGTGGGCAGGCCCAGTGCGTCGAGCCCCTGCTGCATCGCGCGCCGCGTCGCGAGCACGCGTTCGGTCACGCGCAGGTAGCCTTCCTGACCGAGGTAGTTCATCACCGCCCATGCCGCGGCGATGGCACCACCCGCGCGCGTACCCACCAGCGTGTGCGTGAAGTACTGGCCGCGCGGCCAGTCATCGAAGTAGTAGCCCATCAGCGCGAACGATTCGGGGTCGGCGAAGAACAAGGTCGACGCGCCCTTGGCGGTGTAGCCGTACTTGTGCAGGTCGGCCGAGATCGAGGTCACGCCCTCGACCGCGAAGTCGAAGTCGGGGATGTCCGCGCCGAGCGTGCGTGCGAACGGCGCGAAGTAGCCGCCCACGCAGGCATCGACGTGCATCCAGCTGCCGTGTTCGCGCGCCAGCGCCGCGATCTCCGGAATCGGGTCGACCACGCCGTGCGGAAATGCGGGCGCCGAGCCGACGACCATCGCGGTGTCGGGCGTGAGCGCCGCGCGCATCGCCGTCGGGTCGGCGCGAAAGTCGGCCGCGAGCGGTGTGCGCACCGGCGTGAGGCCGAGGAAGTACGCGGCTTTGTCGAAGGCCGGGTGCGCGCTGTGCGGCATGACGATCTGCGGCCGTCCCATGCCGGGCCGGCGGGCCAGTGCGCGGTCGCGCGCGCACTTCACTGCCAGGAAGATGCTCTCGGTGCCGCCCGTGGTCATCGCGCCGCGCGCCTCGGGTCCGCCGTGCAACAGCCCCAGGCCCATCTCCACCACTTCGCGCTCGAACTTCGCGAGGCTCGCGAACGCGCGCGGCCCGAGGCCGTTCTCGGAGAAGTACATCAGGTAGGCCTGCTTGGCCACGTCGAGCACGTCGTCGCCCGCGTAGTGGATGAACATCGGCACGCGGCCGCGGCGCCAGTCGGCGTCGCCTTCGCCGGCTTCCTTGAGCTGCCGCTGAAGTTCGGGCCAGGGCGTGCCGCTCACCGGGAGTGTTGTCGTCATGAGAGGGTCATCCTTCCTTGCCGCCCCAGTGGACGATTTTGTTTTCGAGCGCCCGCGCCAGCAGGTCGAGCAGGTAGCCGAGCACCGCCATGATCAGCGCGCCGACGATCACGACGTTGGTGAGCAGGAAGTCCGAGGCCGACATCGCCATATACGCAATGCCCGCGTTGGTGGCGATCATCTCGGCGCCCACCAGCATGGTCACGCCCAGGCCGATGCTCACGCGGATGCCGGTGAAGATGCCCGGCAGGCTCGCGGGAAAGATCACGCGCCGGAAGATCATGGCGCGCGACGCACCGAGCGCCAACGCCGCCTGCACCTTGCGCCGGCCCACCGCGCGCACCGCCTGCATGGCACTGATCGACAAGATCGGGAACAGCGCGAGCACGATGATCACGATCTTCGACACCTCGCCGATGCCGAACCAGATGATCAAGAGCGGCAGCAGCGCGAGCTTGGGCATCGGCCGGGTGATCTCGATCGGCGGATCCAGCACGGCCTTGACCGTTTCGTTCATGCCCATCCACAGCCCGAGCGGCACCGCGACCAGCACCGTGAGCCCGAAGGCCACGCCGAAGCGGAACAGGCTGATGCCCAGGTGGTGCGCGAGCGTCTTGCCCTGGTAGCCGTTCTCCATCAATTGCCAGAAGGTCTGCCACACCGACATCGGCGACGGCAGGAAGAGCGGCGCCACCAGGGGCTTGTCGCCCGCGAGCGGCAGCGTCAGCAGCAGCCACAGCGCGAGCAGCACCGCGAAGGAGCCCAGGTTGATCCAGCGCGAGCGCCCGCGCGCGCGGCGCGCCGGATTGGAGGCACTGCTCATCGCGCGGCCTCCTGGTGCTGCGCCGCCAGCGCCTCTTCGCGCAGCAGCCCGAAGATCTCGGCCTTCATGCGCGCGAACGCCGCGCTCGCCACCACGGCCGGGTCTTCGCTCTGCGCGAAGGTGGGATGGAACTTCGCCTTGATGCGTCCCGGCCGCGCCGACATCACCACCACTTCGGTCGCGAGGAACAGCGCCTCGTCGATGCTGTGCGTGATCCACAACACGGTCTTGCGCGTCTCCTGCCAAATGCGCTTGATCTCTTCCTGCAGCAGTTCGCGCGTCTGCGCGTCGAGCGCCGCGAAGGGCTCGTCCATCAGCAGGATCTCGGGCGAATTGGCGAGCGCGCGCGCAATGCCCACGCGTTGCTGCATGCCGCCCGAAAGCTCGTACGGGTAGCGCTTCGCGAAGCCGGTGAGCCCGACCATCTCGAGGTATTGCGACGCGATGCGCGTGGCCTCGGCCGCCGTCTTGCCGGTGGCGAGCGGGCCGAAGGCCACGTTGTCGATCACCCGCATCCAGGTGAAGAGCGCGCCCTGCTGGAACACCACGCCGCGGCGCGGATCGGGGCCGCGCACCGGCAGGCCGTCCATCAGCACGCGGCCGCTCGTGGGTTGCTCGAAGCCCGCCACAATGTTCAGCAGCGTGCTCTTGCCGCAGCCCGACGGACCGAGCAGGCAGGTGAAGGCGCCATGCGCAATGTCGAGCGTGATCGGCTCCAGCGCCTGCACCGCATCGGGCCCATCGCCGAAGCGCTTGGAGATGCCCTCGAAGCGAACCTTGGGCGCGCCGGCGGCCGGCGCCGGCTGCGCCGTTTCTGTGTGTGCCGCTCCCATGGCCTCAGGCGGCCATCTTCGCGACGAAGCTCGCATCGACGAGCCCGCTCAGGTCTTTCGGCATCGCCGTGATCTGGCCCGACTCGAACAGGAATTGCGCCTGCGTCTGCAGCGTCTTCAGCACGCCCGTGTCCTTCTCGCCGGGCTTGCCCATCCACTGGCGCGTCAGCTGCTCGCGCGCGGGCACCGGATAGAAGGTGTTGAGCGAGCGCATCACCGCGGCCTCGTCGACGTTGAGGAACCTGGTCATCGTCTCGACCACTTCCTTCGGCTCCTGCTTGAAGGTGCGCGCGATCTGCTCGTAGTCCTTCAGGAAGGCGAGCACCAGGTCGGGCGATTTCTGCTTGAACTCGTCGCGCACCAACAGACCGTCGAAGATCACGAGGCCGTTCTTGTTGAGGTCGCCGGTCTTGAAGATGATCTTGCCGCCGTCGTCGGTGAGCCGCGGCACCACCGGCACCCAGATGTAGCTCGCATCGATCTCGCGGCGCTGCCAGGCCGAGGCGATCTGGTCGGCGCGCATGTTGATGAGCTGCACGTCCGAAAGGCCCAGGCCCGCCGTCTTGAGCGCCGCCACGGCCGCGAAGTGCACCGACGTGTTGAACGGCAGGCCGATCTTCTTGCCCTTCAGCCCCGCCACGCTCGTGATGTTCGAGTTGCCCTGGACCACCAGACATTCGCTGTCGACGATGTTCTTGTAGACGTAGACCATCGAGGCCTTTAGCCCGTTGGCATAGCCGACCATCATCGGGCTCGAGCCGATGTTGCACATGTCGAGGCTGCCGCCGGCCATGGCCGAGATCACCTCGGAGCCGGCGCGCACGGTGACGAAATCGGCGCTCACGCCCGCGCCGAAGGTCTTGGCGACCATGTTCTTCGCGCGGATGTAGTTCTGCGCATCTATCGCGCCGAAGGTGCCGAGCCGGACCGCGCGCGCCTGCGCGGCGGCCGGCGCCGAAGCCCCCATCAGCACGGCGCCCGCGGACGACGCAAGCAGCATGTGGGCGCTCGCCAGATGGAATTCGCGGCGGGAGAGATTGAGCTTCATGCGACGGCCTTTCCTGGAGAAACAAGGAACTGGCGCCCCGCACACCGGGGGCCTGGCACGCACTTTAGGCGATCAGAATATATTCTGAGTACGCAATAACCCGAATCCGCGCCAGTTTCAGGGCTTGAGCAACCGGATCAGGAAGCGCGAGCCGTGCGTCAGGTCGTCGCGCATGGCCTGGCCGAGCGCATCGCCGTCGCGCCGCCGCAGCGCATCCATGGCCACGCGATGCGTCTCGTGCCCCGTCAGGCTGCCACAGTACTGCGGGAACAGCAGGTTCAGCGTGGGGCCCACGCGCAGCCACAGGCTTTCGATCATCCGGACCAGGATCGCCTGGTTCGAGGCACGATATATCGAGAGATGAAATTCGGTGTTGTCGACCAGCGTGCGGTGCGCATCGCCGGCCTGGATCGCCGCCAGGTGCGCCTGCATCACGCCGTCGAGCCGCTCGATCTCGTCGTTCGAAATGCGCGGCGCGGCCTCCTTGGCGGCCAGGCATTCGAGCTCCATGCGGATCTTGAGGATCTCGCGGTAAGTCTCGATGTCGAGCCGCGGCACCCGGATGGTGCGGCCGTTGACCACTTCGAGCCCGTGCTCCACCACCAATCGCTGCACCGCCTCCCGTACGGGCGTGAGGCTCACCCCCTGGCTCTCGGCGACCCCGCGCACCGTGAGCACCTGCTCGGGCAGCAGCGCGCCGGTCATCAACTGCGCGCGCAGCTGCTGGTAGACCTGATCGGTCAGCGTGTCGCCGCCGCGCGGCGCGGTCTCCTCGGGCACGGCGGGGCGCGCAGCGGCGCGCGCGGGGCGCCGGGAAAGCGAAGGCGGCTGGGGCATGGAGAAAGTGGTCCGGCGGTCGGTGGATTCGGCTTGAATATACTCGCCGCCGGCACCCGTCACGCGGGCAGGCGGCGGCGTCCGGCGGCCGTCACGCGCCACAGCAGCGTGGCCGCGATCGACACGTTCACGAGGTTCCATGCAATGCCGTTGAGGAAGGCCGCGTGGTAGCTGCCCGTGAGGTCGAACACCTTGCCCGACATCCATCCGCCGAGCGCCATGCCGAACAGCGTGAACATCAGCACCGTGCCCACGCGCGCACCGGCTTCGGAGGCCGGGAAGTGCTCGCGCACGATGATCGCGTACGAGGGCACGATGCCGCCCTGGAACAGCCCGAACAGCGCCGACACCACGAACAGCGGCACCAGCCCGTCGAACGGCAGGAACAAGAGCAGGGCCACGCACTGCAGCGCGCCGCCGAGCAGCAGCGTGCGCAGCCCGCCGATGCGGTCGCAGATCGCGCCCGACACCAGCCGGCTCACCACGCCGAAAGCCAGCATCAGCGACAGCATCTGCGCGCCGCGCGCAGCGCCGAAGCCCAGGTCGCTGCAGTAGGCGACGATGTGCACCTGCGGCATCGCCATGGCCACGCAGCAAGCCACGCCCGCGACGCACAGCAGGCCCTGCGCGGTGCCCAGGCTGAGCCCGAACGGCCGCATGAGGTTGCGCACCGCGGCGCTGCCGGCGGCCGCGCTGCCGGCCTGCGCGGCCGCCGCGATCGGCGGGCGCGCGCGGAAGAACAGCGCCAGCGCCACCATCGTGAGGCCGCAGAAGACGCCCATGCCGATGTAGGTCTGGCGCCAGCCCACGGTCTCGATGAAGTGCTGCACGATCGGCGGCCACACCGCGCCAGCCACGTAGTTGCCGCTCGCGCACACGGCCACCGCGATGCCGCGGCGCTTGACGAACCAGAGCGAGGTGTCGGCCACCAGCGGCGCAAAGGCGACCGAACTGCCGAGCAGGCCCACCAGCAGCGTCTGCGCGATGGTGAACGACACGATCCCGCCTGCGAGCCCCGAGGCGACGTAGCCGAGCCCGAGGCACACCGCACCGCCGAGCAGCGGCCACATCACGCCGTAGCGATCAGCGAGCTTGCCCATCAGCACGCCGCCGACGCCGAAGCCCAGCATCAGCAGCGTGTAGGGCAGCGAAGCATCGGCGCGCGCGATGCCGAACTCGGCCTGCACCGACGGCAGCATCACCGACACCACGTACATGCCGCTGCTGCCCACGGTCATGACGAGCAGCGTGAGCGCGAGCCGCACCAGGGCATAGCGGGAGTCGGGCTGGTGCCTTGCGGCCGTGGTCTCCATGGTGTTCCCTCTTGTGTGCGCGGGCGCCGCGAACGTGGGCGTCGAGCATACAAGGCGCGGCGGATTCGCGCAGCGGCACGCCGCACCGCCGTGGCGGCGGCGTCGCTCGCGCGGGCCTCGGGGCTTAGCGCGCCGGCGCTGTGGCGGCGTTCGTCACCGCGGCCTTGGGCATCGGCCCGCCGGGTTTCGGCTTGTCGTCACAGCCGGCGGCCAGCAGGCCGAGGCAGCACAGGAGTGAGGCAAGAAGGCTTCGCATGGGCCGCATGCTAGGCCCGTGCGGCGCCAGGTCAAGTCGGACGCGGCGCCGATCGGCGGCCGCTCAACGATGGCGCCACTGCTGCGTGCGCGCCAGCGCCCAGCGGCCGGCGAGCGCGAAGACGCCGCGGCCGATGGCGGCCGTGAGCATGATCAGCGAAGCCATCGCCGCGGCCGGTGCCACGTCGCCGGCATCGTCCATGTTGAGCACCGCGATCGCGGCCAGCGTGGTCTGCGGCGAATAGAGGAAGACCACGGCCGACACGGTGGTCATCGCATTGACGAAGAAGTAGCCGCCGACATTGAGCACCGTCGGCAGCGCCACCGGCAGGTGCACGCGCCAGAGCGTGCGCCAGAACGGCACGCCCATCGACTCGGACACCAGCTCGTACTCGCGGTCGAGCTGGCGCAGCGCCGTGAGCGAGGTGAGATGCGCCACCGAGAAGAAGTGCGCCACCGTGCAGACGACGAGGATCGTCATGCTGCCGTAGATGGCGCGCAACGGGTTCGACGGCGAGATGAAGAAGAAGATGTAGCCGACGCCGAGCACCAGTCCGGGCACCGCGAGCGGCAGGTTGGCCAGCAGGTTCAGAAGCTCGCGCAGCAGGCCGAAGCGCCGCGGCTTCTCGACCAGGTAGGCCGAGACGAAGGTGGTCAGCGCGCCGGCCACCGCCGCGCAGAGCGCGAGACGCAGCGAATTGAAGTAGCTGCCCCAGCCACCGCCGTCCATGTTGCCGAAGTCGTAGTTCTTCAGCGACGGCGCGAGCTTGTAGGGCCAGTAGGTGGCCAGCGATGCGAACACGGCCATGCCGATCATCACGAGGATGGCAGAGGCGATGAGCGCGCAGAACACGAGCAGTGCGCGGTCGCGCGCCGGCACCGGCTCGGGCCGGTAGGGCGTAGCGCGCGCGGACAGCGCCGCCGATTGCCGCCCGCGCACATGCCGCTCGACCAGGAACGACAGCACCGCGGGCACCAGCAGCACCAGCCCGACCACCGCGCCCATCTGGAAGTTCTGCTGCCCGACCACCTGCTTGTAGATGTCGGTGGCGAGCACGCCGGTCTGGCCGCCCACCACCTTGGGCACGCCGAAGTCGGTGATCACGAGCACGAACACCACCATCGCGGCCACGATGAGCCCGTAGCGCGTGGACGGCAGCGTCACCGTGCGGAACATGCGCCAGCGCGAGGCGCCGAGCGTCTGCGCGGCCTCGTAGAGCCGGCCGTCGGAGGTGGCCATCGCGGTGGTGAGGATCAACAGCGCATGCGGCAGCGTCCAGAACACCGAGCCCAGCACGATGCCGAGCGGCCCGTAGATCGACGCGTCGCCGAGCAGGCCCTTGAAGAGGCCCTGGTTGCCGAAGAGGTAGACGAGGCTGATGGCAGGCAGCAGCGAAGGCGCGAGCAGCGGCACCAGCGCCACCGCGCGCAGCACGCCCCTGGCGGGCATG
>CAMLCW010000220.1 GCA_946478645.1 uncultured Variovorax sp. | reverse complement strand
CACGGTCTTCTTCGGCGTCGGCCTCGAGCGCTACGCCTTCGACCCGAACTCGACGACCTCGTTCTCGGGCCTGTTCACCCCGGAGTCCTACCTGCGCTACTTCCAGTGTTCCAGGGATGCTGCAACCGGCTGGTACGTGACCCACTGCGACCAGAAGAGCGTCTGGGGCGTGCCGCTGACGATCGGCTGGGGCCGCGACAGCCGCGACAGCGCGCTGGTCCCGACCACCGGCCGCGTGCAGCGCGCCAACCTCGAGCTCGGCGTGGCGGGCGACATGAAGTACTTCAAGACGAACTACCAGTTCCAGCAGTTCTTCGCGATCAACAAGCAGTACACCTTCGCGATCAACGCAGACCTGGGCTACGCCAAGCCGCTCGGCGGCTCGGTCTATCCGATCTTCAAGAACTTCTATGCCGGCGGCCTCGGCTCGGTGCGCGGCTTCGAGCAGAACTCGCTCGGCCCGCGTGACGTGCCGCTGCCGTTCCAGACCGAAGGTGCTGCGCTCGGCGGCACCAAGAAGGCGGTGTTCAATGCCGAACTCAGCACGCCGTTCCCGGGTGCGGGCAACGACCGCACGCTGCGCCTCTACGGCTTCTTCGACGTCGGCAACGTGTTCGGCTCCCGTGCACCCGGCCTGAGCGACCTGCAGTACGACGCCCAGAAGAAGCTCCGCGCCTCGGTCGGCCTCGGCATCAGCTGGATTTCGCCGCTGGGCCCGCTGCGCCTGGCCTACGCTTTCCCCATCAAGTCCCAGAAGGAAGTGCTGGATCCGACCACCGGCTTCGTCGTGATCCCGAAGGATAGAATCCAGCGCTTGCAATTCCAGATCGGAACGTCTTTCTAAATGAAGCATTTGATTCGCGCCGCCGTCGGTTGATCCCCGCTTTTGCGCTGGTTGCCGCGCCTGCCCAGGCGCAGGAGACCTTTCGCATCGGCTTCGTGAATCCGGACCGCGTGCTGCGCGAAGCCCAGCCGTCGAAGAATGCACAAGCCAAGCTCGAGGCCGAGTTCCTCAAGCGCGAAAAGGATCTCACGACGCAGGGTGAGGCACTGAAGAGCGCTTCCGAACGGTTCGAGCGCGAGGCGCCCACGCTGTCCGAAAGCCAGCGCACCGCGCGCCAGCGCGCGCTCGTCGACCAAGACCGCGACTTCCAGCGCCGTCGCCGCGAATTCCAGGAAGACCTCAACGCACGCAAGAACGAAGAGCTGCAGCAGGTCTACGAGCGCGCCAACCGCGTGGTCAAGCAGGTTGCCGAGGCCGAGAAGTACGACGCGATCCTGCAGGAAGCGATCTACATCAACCCGAAGCACGACATCACGGACAAGGTGATCAAGGCGCTGAACGCCACGACCACTTCTTCCGCGCCAGCGGGCGGCAAGTAACGCCGCAAACGGCGTGTCTTTGCAGCTCGGAGCCATCGTCAGCGCCCTGGGGGGTGAGCTTCACGGCGACCCGGCGCTGTCGATCGAGCGGCTCGCGCCGCTCCAGAACGCCCAGCCGGACGCGCTCAGTTTCCTGAGCCATCCGAAATACCAGCAGGAACTCGCGGCCTCCAAGGCTGCCTGCGTCATCGTGGCGCCCGCCATGCGCGAGGCCGCAGCGGCGCGTGGCGCGTACATCGTCGCGGCCGATCCCTACCTCTATTTCGCACGGCTCACGCAGCTGTGGAAGGCGCGCCATGCGCGGCCCGAGGCCGATCGCATCCATCCTTCAGCAGTGGTCCATCCCGAGGCGGTGGTCGACGCCAGCGCGCGCATCGGCGCGCTGTGCGTGGTGGAGCGGGGCGCGCGCATCGGTGCGGGCACGGTGCTCAAGTCGCGCGTCACGGTCAGCGAGGACTGCGTGATCGGCGAACGCTGCCTGCTGCATCCGGGCGTGGTGATCGGGGCCGACGGCTTCGGCCTCGCGCCGCACGAAGGTGCATGGGTCAAGATCGAGCAACTGGGCGCGGTGCGCATCGGCAACGACGTCGAGATCGGCGCCAACACCTGCATCGACCGCGGTGCGCTCGACGACACGGTCATCGAAGACGGCGTCAAGCTCGACAACCTGATCCAGATCGGCCACAACGTGCGGGTCGGCAGGCACACGGCCATGGCCGGCTGCGTCGGCGTGGCGGGCAGTGCGACCATTGGCGCGCACTGCACCTTCGGCGGCGGCGCGATCGTGCTCGGCCACCTCACGGTGGCCGATGGCGTGCATGTGTCAGCCGCGACGGTGGTCACGCGCTCGATACGCAAGCCTGGCCAGTACACCGGCATGTTCCCCATCGACGACAATGCCAGCTGGGAAAAGAATGCTGCAACGCTGAAGCAGTTGCACGGCCTGCGCGAACGACTCAAGGCGCTGGAGAAGGCTCCCGAGAAAAAGTGAAGAGATGCAGGAACAGACAATCATGACGACGACGCTCGATATCCATCAAATCCTCAAGCTGCTGCCCCACCGCTACCCGTTCCTGCTGGTGGATCGCGTGCTGGACATGGAAAAGGGCAAGCGCATCACGGCGCTCAAGAACGTGACGATGAACGAGCCGTTCTTCAACGGCCACTTCCCTCATCGCCCGGTCATGCCTGGCGTGCTGATGCTCGAGGCCATGGCGCAGGCGGCCGCGCTGCTGTCGTTCCGCTCGCTCGACATCGTGCCCGACGACAACACGGTCTACTATTTCGCGGCCATCGACGGCGCGCGCTTCAAGCGCCCGGTGGAGCCCGGCGACCAGCTCACGCTCGAGGTCGAGATCGAGCGCATGAAGGCCGGCATCTCGAAGTTCAAGGGCCGTGCGCTGGTCGGCAGCGAACTGGCCTGCGAGGCTTCGCTGATGTGCGCGATGCGCCAGATCAACTGATCCCTGCGCAGCAACGAAAAGGCATGACGCAGGTCCATCCCACAGCGCTCGTCGACCCGAAGGCAGAACTCGACGCCTCCGTCTCAGTCGGGCCCTACACCCTCATCGGTCCGCACGTGCGCGTGGGTGCAGGCACGACCATCGGCGCGCACTGCGTGATCGAAGGCCGCACCACCATCGGCAGCGACAACCGGATCTTCCAGTTCTCCTCGCTCGGCGCGATACCGCAGGACAAGAAATACGCCGGCGAGCCCACTGAACTGGTGATCGGCGACCGCAACGTGATCCGCGAGTTCTGCACCTTCAACCTCGGCGTGCCGGGGGCGGGGGGCGTCACGCGCGTGGGCAACGACAACTGGATCATGGCCTACACGCACATCGCGCACGACTGCCATGTCGACAACCACACCACGCTGGCCAACAACACCACGCTGGCCGGGCATGTGCACCTGGCCGACTGGGTCACGATCGGCGGGCTCACGGGCATCCACCAGTTCGTTTCGGTCGGTGCGCACGCGATGGTCGGCTTTGCCAGCGCGGTCTCGCAAGACGTGCCGCCCTTCATGCTGGTCGACGGCAATCCGCTCGCGGTGCGCGGCTTCAATGTGGTGGGCCTGCGGCGGCGCGACTTCTCCGCGGCGCGCATCGCGGCCGTCAAGCAGATGCACCGCCTGCTGTACCGCCAGGGCAAGACGCTCGAAGAGGCGCGCACCGGCATCGCCGCGCTGGCTGCCGAAACGCCCGAGGCGGCCGGCGACGTGGCGCTGATGGAGCGCTTCCTGGCCAGCTCGACGCGCGGCATCGCGCGTTGAGGCGCGCGGCACCATGAGCAACGACGGGCAGCGGCGTTTTGCGCTGGTTGCAGGCGAAGCCTCCGGGGACCTGCTGGCCGGCCTGCTGCTCGACGGCCTGCAGGCGCGCTGGCCCGCGCTCGAGACGGTGGGCATCGGCGGGCCGCGCATGCTCGCGCACGGCCTGCAGAGCTGGTGGCCGCAGGAAAAGCTCGCGGTGCGCGGCTACATCGAGGTGCTGCGCCACTATGCGGAGATCGCCGGCATCCGGCGCCAGCTCAAGGCGAGGCTGCTGCGCGAATGGCCCGAGCTCTTCATCGGTGTCGATGCGCCCGATTTCAATCTCGACCTCGAGGCCGGCCTGCGCAGCCGCGGCATGAAGACCGTGCATTTCGTCTGCCCCTCGATCTGGGCCTGGCGGGCCGACCGCATCGAGAAGATCCGTGCCGCGGCCGACCATGTGCTGTGCATCTTCCCGTTCGAGCCGGCGCTGCTGGAAGCGCAGGGCGTCGAGGGCAGCTATGTCGGGCATCCGCTCGCCAACGTGATCCCGATGGTGCCCGACCGCAGCGCGGCCCGTGCCGCACTCGGCCTTCCGCCCGATGCGCAGGTGGTGGCCCTTCTGCCCGGCAGCCGCCGTTCGGAGGTGCGCTACCTCGCGACGCGCTTCTTCGCTGCCGCCGCGCTGATGCTGAAGGCCAGGCCGGCACTGCGCTTCATCGCGCCGATCCTGCCGGGGCTGCGCGCCGAGGTCGAGGGCCTGCTGCAGGCCAGCGGCGCGGCCGGGCGGGTGACGCTGCTCGACGGCCAGTCGCATGCCGCGCTGGCCGCCTGCGACGCGACCCTGATCGCGAGCGGCACCGCCACGCTCGAAGCGGCGCTGTTCAAGCGGCCGATGGTCATCGCGTACAACATGAATTCGCTGTCGTGGCGGCTGATGCAGCGCAAGCAGCTCCAGCCCTGGGTGGGCCTGCCCAACATCCTGTCGCGCGACTTCGTGGTGCCCGAGCTGCTCCAGGAGGCCGCGACACCCGAGGCGCTGTCGCAGGCGACGCTGGAATGGCTCGATGCGCCCGAGAAGGTCGAGGCGCTGCAACATAAATTTTCAGCGCTGCACGTGCAACTGCAGCGCGATACGCCGACACTTTGCGCCGATGCGATCCAGAAAGTTCTTGAAGGCTGAGCAGGCGCCGCTTGCGTGGGACGCGCCGGGCCTGGTCGCTGGTGTCGACGAGGCGGGCCGCGGTCCGCTGGCGGGGCCGGTGGTGGCCGCGGCCGTCATCCTCGACGACCTGCGGCCGATCCGCGGCCTGGCCGATTCCAAGACACTCACCGCGCTGCAGCGCGAGCGCCTGCACGACCAGATCCTGGCGAAGGCGCTGTGCTGCTCGGTCGCGCAGGCCAGCGTCGAGGAGATCGACACCCACAACATCCTGCAGGCCACGATGCTCGCGATGCGCCGCGCGGTCGAGGGGCTGCGGCTCAAGCCCGCCAAGGTGCTGGTCGACGGCAACCGCCTCCCGACGCTCGACGTGCTCGCCGAGGCCATCGTCAAGGGCGATGCCCGCGTGAAGGCGATCTCCGCTGCGTCGATCCTCGCCAAGGTGCACCGCGACCGGCTCTGCGCGCAGCTGGACCTCGAGTTTCCGCACTACGGCTTCGCGGGCCACAAGGGCTACGGCACGCCCGAGCACCTCGACGCGCTGCAGCGCCACGGCGCCTGCGTGCACCATCGCCGCTCGTTCAGTCCGGTGGCGGCCGCGCTGGCGCGCACCGCGGCCGCGGCGGGTTCGACCATGGCGTTCGAGGTCTCGCCGGGGCCGGCTGCAGCGCAGGTCGGCGCTGCCGAGGCCCAGCCCCCCGAACTGCGCACCGCGTTGTGACCTGCCCATGACCGACCCGACCGGCGCGATCCACATCAGCTCGCGCGACAACCCGCTGCTCAAGGATCTGCGCAAGCTCGCGCAGGACCCCGGCGCCTACCGCAAGCTCGGGCGCGTGTGGCTCGAAGGCGATCATCTCTGCCGGGCGGCGCTGGCGCGCGGCGTGCAGCCGGCCATTGCGGTGTTCTCAGCCTCGTTCTGGGCCACGTCGCCGGCCGAATGGCGCGGTACTGACGTCAAGAAAACAGTGGTGGTCGACGACGATCTGCTGCGCGCAGTGAGCGGGCTCGAATCACCCGCACCGATGGGCTTCGTGCTCGACCTGCCGGCCCGGCCCGAGTTGCTGCCCGACGCGGCGAGTGTCGTGCTCGACCGGCTCCAGGACGCCGGCAACGCCGGCTCGATCCTGCGCAGCGCCGCCGCCTTCGGCTTCAGCCAGGTGATCGCGCTCAAGGGCACAGCGGCCTTGTGGGCGCCGAAGGTGCTGCGCGCCGGCATGGGCGCCCATTTCGGCCTGCGCCTGATCGAAGGCGTGGCGCCGGAAGTGCTCGAGGCGCTGACCATCCCGATGGTGGCCACCAGCTCGCACCGCGGCGAATGGCTTCACCAGGCCCGGCTGCCGCATCCCTGCGCATGGCTCATGGGGCACGAAGGGCAGGGCGTCTCGCCCGCGCTCGAGGCCCGGGCGGCCCGGCACATCCGAATTGCCCAACCGGGCGGCGAGGAATCGCTCAATGTGGCCGCTGCCGCCGCGATCTGCCTGCACGCGAGCAGTGCCCTTCAAGCGGGCTAGGCCCTTAGTCCGGGCTACAATCGGGGGCTTACTCGCAAATCAGCGTCGCCCGGCCGCCTTCAACGCCATCTTCCCCTTAAGCAGCAGTCCGCAGGCAACGCGCCTGGGGCTCCGGGCGACCGTAACCATCCGGAGAACCCAGTGCTTTTGTCTCTCAAGGGAAGTTTCCCGCCCGCCATCCTGGCGCTCGCAGACGGCACGGTCTTTCTAGGCAATTCGATCGGAGCCGCCGGCTCCACAACCGGCGAGGTGGTGTTCAACACCGCCATGACCGGTTACCAGGAAATCCTCACCGACCCGAGCTACTGCCAGCAGATCGTGACGCTCACGTATCCGCACATCGGCAACTACGGCGTCAACGAGGAGGACATCGAAGCCGACAAGATCCATGCCGCGGGCCTGATCATCAAGGACCTGCCCCTCGTCGCCTCCAACTTCCGCAAGACGGCGACGCTGAGCGAGTACCTGGTGGCCGGCAAGACGGTCGCCATTGCCAACATCGACACCCGCAAATTGACGCGCCACCTGCGCACCCACGGCGCCCAGAACGGCTGCATCCTCGGCCTGGCTGAGGGCGAGGCGGTCACGCAGGCGCTGATCGACAAGGCGGTCGCGGCCGCCAAGGCCGCACCGAGCATGGCCGGCCTCGACCTGGCCAAGGTGGTGTCGGTCCAGCAGACCTACGAATGGACCGAAACCGAGTGGAAGCTCGCGAATGCGAACGGCAAGCCCGGCTACGGCGTGCAGATCACGCCGCGCTTCCACGTGGTGGCCTTCGACTACGGGGTCAAGAAGAACATCCTGCGCATGATCGCCCAGCGCGGCGCGCGCATCACGGTGGTGCCGGCGCAGACGCCCGCGGCCGACGTGCTCAAGCTCAAACCCGACGGCATCTTCCTGGCCAACGGCCCCGGCGATCCGGAGCCCTGCGACTACGCCATCGAAGCCACCCGCGAACTGATCGAGACCGGCATTCCCACCTTCGGCATCTGCCTGGGCCACCAGATCATGGCGCTGGCCTCGGGCGCGAAGACCTTCAAGATGAAGTTCGGCCACCACGGCGCGAACCATCCGGTGAAAGACCTCGACAACGGGCGCGTGAGCATCACGAGCCAGAACCACGGTTTCGCGGTCGACGAGAAGTCGCTGCCAGCCAACCTGCGCGCCACCCACATCAGCCTGTTCGACAACACGCTGCAGGGCCTTGCGCGCACCGACAAGCCGGCGTTCTGCTTCCAGGGCCACCCCGAAGCCTCGCCCGGGCCGCACGACATCGGCTACCTGTTCGACCGCTTCACCGCGCTCATGGAGGAGCAGGCACGTGTCTGATGCGCCCGCGGTGCTCGACGTCACGGTGCTCGCGGCATTGCGCGAGGCCGAGAACAAGATCTACGTGCTGCGTGGCC
Source organism: uncultured Variovorax sp. (assembly GCA_946478645.1). Next base: position 896 of record CAMLCW010000220.1, on the reverse strand, counting down.
TGAAGGTCATGCTGGCGCAAGATCTGGCCGAACTCTACGGCGTCGAAACCCGGGTGCTGTTGCAGGCGATGCGCCGCAACCTCGACCGCTTTCCTGCGGATTTTGCTTTTTCCCTTGAAAATCAGGACCTTGCGAGTTTGAGATCACAAATCGTGATCTCAAACAAGACCGACAAGCCGGGTTCGGGAGGTGCGCGCTACCGCAGCGTGGCCTTCACCGAGCAGGGCGTGGCGATGCTCTCGAGCGTGCTGCGCAGCGAACGCGCCGTGGCGGTCAACATCGAGATCATGCGCACCCTCGTCAAGCTGCGCAGCATGCTGTCGGAGCATGCCGACCTCAAGCGCAGGCTGACGGCGCTCGAGCAGAAATACGACCAGAACTTTCGCGATGTCTTCACCGCGATCCACCAACTGATGGATGAACCGAAGCCCGGCGCCTACAGCGGCCGCGGCATCGGATTCACCAAGGACAATTAAAGATGCCCAAGCGCTCAGACCTCCAATCCATTCTCATCATCGGCGCCGGCCCGATCATCATCGGCCAGGCCTGCGAGTTCGACTATTCCGGCGTGCAGGCCTGCAAGGCGCTGCGCGAGGAGGGCTACAAGGTCATCCTGATCAACAGCAACCCCGCGACGATCATGACCGACCCGGCCACGGCCGACGTCACCTACATCGAGCCGATCACCTGGCAGACGGTCGAGAAGATCATCGCCAAGGAGCGGCCCGACGCGATCCTGCCGACCATGGGCGGGCAGACCGCGCTCAACTGCGCGCTCGATCTCTGGCGCAACGGTGTGCTCGACAAGTACACGGGCGCGGCCACCAACAAGCCGGTGGAACTGATCGGCGCGACGCCCGAGGCCATCGACAAGGCCGAGGACCGCCTGAAGTTCA
>CAMLCW010000219.1 GCA_946478645.1 uncultured Variovorax sp. | reverse complement strand
GCCTGACATTGGCCGTCGACACGGCCAACGGCCTGCCGCAGGCCTATCTGCGGTTCGTCGCACGGCAGGCCGGCATCGACGCCGACCGGGACATCCGCCTGGTCTTCATTGCGCCGCCCGGGATGGACGCGGCGCTTCAGAAGAAGGAGGTGGATGGCTTCGTCTTCTCCAGCCCGTTCACGCTGGAAGCCGTCCGCCGGGGCGCACGCCTCTGGATCAGCGGCCCCGGCGGCGATTTTCCCCAGGTGAATCCGACGACCTACAACGTGCTGGTCGCCCGCGATGGCTTGTGCCGCAGTGCCGCGGCCACCTGCCGCCAGATGGTCAGCGCCCTCGACCGCAGTCTGGCGCTCATCGCCGCCGAGCCGCAGAAGGCGCTGGCGCTCGTGGGCAGGCGCTTCGAGAAGATGGACCCCGAGCTGCTGAAGCAGGCGTTCGAGAGCTTCCAGCGCAACACCCCCGCGCGCGCCATGCCGATGGGACGGGCGTTCGACCACACGGTGGACGTGATGTTCGGTCCCCAGGATGACAAGGCAGCACTGAAGGCGCTCGCCCAGACCCTCTTCACCGACGAGTTCGTGGGCTCCGGCAGATAGGCAGGCCGAAGATGAATCATCGTCGCGTGTGGACGGACCGGGTCGTTCTGGCCTGCGTGGTCCTGATCGCCTGGGAGGTGGTGGGCCGCCTGCGGGGGGCCTACTGGATCAGTTCGCCGACGCTGGTCGTGGAACGAATCTGGATGCTGGTGCTGAACGGCGACCTCTGGTTCCACGGCCGGTTCACGCTCGGCGAGGCATTCGGCGGCTTCCTGCTCGGTGCGATCCCCGGCTGCGCGGTCGCGATGGCGCTGCGCCGCCATCCCTTCTCGCGCGCGGCGTTCGTGGGTGTGGCCGCCATCGGATACGCGATCCCCAAGACGGCGCTCGTGCCGTTGTTCATCCTCTGGCTCGGGGTCGGGCCTGGTGCGAAGGTCGCCCTGGTGGCGGCAGCGATCTTCTTCATCGTCTTCTACAGCACCCTCGACGGCGTCGAGGCCGTCGACCGGAAGCTCCTGCTGTCGGTGCGCGTTCTCGGTGCCTCGGAATCGCAGTTGATCAGGCATGTGGTCTGGCCCGCCGTCGTCCCGTACGTCTTCGGCGGTCTGCGCGTGGCCGTCCCCTACGCCGTCGCCGGCGCCATCGTCGGAGAGATCATCTCGTCGAATCGCGGCCTGGGCTACCTGGCGCAGTACGGCGCCACGGATTTCGACACCACCCTGGTGTTCGTGTCGCTCGTGACCGTGATGTTCATCGTTCTTTCGGTGAGCGCGGTCCTGTCGCAGATCGAGAAGCGCCTGCTGGGGTGGCAAGCCGACCCGTCGCAGGGCGCGCGCACCGTCGGAGCATGACCATGAAGAGAGACATCCCCGAGGCGGCCATGGCCGACGTGCTGCTGCAACTGCGGCAACTGGGCATCTCGTATGCTGCGCGCACTGCCGGCGAGCGCCACTGGATCCTGCGCGACCTGGACCTGAGCGTCCGGGAAGGCGAATTCGTGACCGTCATGGGTTCCTCCGGCGCCGGCAAGTCGACGCTTCTGAACCTGGTCGCACAGACGCTGCAACCGTCTGCGGGTCAGATCGCCTTCCGGGGCGAGGTCGTGGGGGGCGCGGACATGCCGCCCAACCCCGGCAGCGGCCGCCAGATCGGCTACGTCACGCAGGACGACAACCTGCTGCCGTGGCGCACGGTGTGGGACAACGTGATGTTTCCGCTCACGCTCGCCGGCAGGCCATCGCCGTCGGAGGTCGAGCGCGTGCGGCATCTGATCGACCGGGTCGGGCTCGCCCAATGGACGAAGCATTTCCCGCATCAGCTGTCGGGCGGGATGCGCAAGCGCGCATCCCTGGCCCGCACGCTCGCCTACGACCCGCCGGTCGTCCTCATGGACGAGCCTTTCGGGGCGCTCGACGCCGAGACGCGGGCGCAATTGCAAAGCGATCTGCTCGCGCTGTGGGCGACCGAGAAGAAGACGATCCTGTTCGTCACGCACGACATCAACGAAGCCATCGCGTTGGGCGACCGCATCATCGTGCTGTCGGGTTCGCCGGGGCGGATCGTGCTGGAGCGCCACATCGACATCGACCGCCCGCGCGATCCGGAACTGATCTTCAAGGCCCCGACGTTCGCGGGGCACTACGACGCCGTGCGCGATTGCCTGCGCCGCGCATGCCAGTCGTGACGCGGCAGGAGGTGCTTTTGGCCAGGGCGCTGGGCCTGGTCGCTTTCGCAGCGGCGTGGGAACTCGCGAGCCGTGGGGTCGGGGACTACTGGGTCCCCGGCATCGGTCAGGTCGCTGCGCGCGTCGGGTCGGAACTGCTGGCGGGCAGGCTCCTTGCCGACCTGGTCGCGACCGGTCACCTGCTGCTGGCGGGCACGTCGATCGGTGCCGCGTGCGGATGCGCCATCGCGTGCATGCTCAGGCTCGCTCCGCGGCTCGACGCGATGGTGCAGCCGTTCATCACGGCCCTCATGGGCATTCCGAAACTGGGCCTGGTCCCGCTTCTCGTGCTCTGGTTCGGCACCGGATGGGCGCCCAAGGTGATGCTGGTCGCGCTGACGGTCCTCTTCATCGTCTTCTCGCTGACCTATGCAGGCCTGGCCACCGTGAACGCGCGCCTGGTCATGACAGCGAGAGTGTTCGGTGCCAGTCCGCTGCAGCTCACGCGGCATGTCGTCATCCCGAGCGTGCTTCCCTTCATGTTCACGGGACTTCAGGTCGCCTTGCCGTGGGCGGTCAGCGCGGCGCTCGTTGCCGAGTACCTCGCGGCGAAGGTGGGGATCGGACACGGCATCGAGCAGGCCAGGCAGCTCGGCGACTCGACCGGGGTGTATTACGGCATCGTCCTTGCGACGGCGCTGGTGCTGCTTTGCAACGGCGTGCTGGCCGCGCTTCGCAAACTGGCCTTCAAGGTTCAACCATAGGAGCGACGACATGAAGATCTACAAGTTTCTGGAGGCAGGGCGACCGCAGTTCGGCGTGCTGGACGGGCCGGCAACGGTGCGGGCGCTGAAGGCGTCGCCCTTCGAGGGGGCGATCGAGCTGGGCGAGGAGACCTGGCCACTCGCGAGCCTGGCGCTCCTGCCGCCGACCGTGGCGCATCCGCGCATCTTCGGCGTCGGCTTCAACTACAAGGCCCACATCCTCGAGACCGGTCGCGAGCTCCCGGAGATTGCGCCGCTCTTCATGAAGCCTGACACCGCGTTGATTGCCCATGGCGAGCGCATCGTCTACCCCGAAGGCAGCACCATCGTGCACTACGAGAGCGAACTCGTCGCGGTGATCGGGCGCCAAGCGAGGAACATCGCGCGGGCGGACGCGCTGAGCTATGTCTTCGGCTACACCTGCGGCAACGACGTGAGCGAACGCACGATCCAGCGACAGGAAATGGCAATGGGTCTCATGACCATCGGCAAGGCGTTCGACACCTTCGCGCCGATCGGTCCCTGCATCGAGACGGCGGTGGACCCTTCGAAGCTGCGGATGCGGGGACGCTTGAACGGGGCGGTCGTCCAGGACTGCGACACCTCCGACCTGCTCTTCGGCGTCGACGCGCTCGTGGCCTACCTGAGCAGGTCGATCACCTTGATGCCGGGCGACCTCATCATGACCGGAACGCCGGGCGGCGTGGGACCGCTTCGGCCCGGCGACACCTTCGAGGTCGACATCGAGGGCGTGGGGGTGCTGAGCAACGACGTGGTCGCGCAGGGCGCATGACGATGCCCATGACGAACTCCACCATCGAATCGCAGGTCCTCGCCGCCGACGAAGCCAGATACCAAGCGTTGTACCGGCAGGACCTGGCCGCGCTCGAGCAGATGCTCGCGCCCGACTACCGCCACACCCACGCGAACGGAAAGACCGACGACAAGGCCGCTTTCCTCGCGTCGATCGCGGCAGGCAGGTACCGCTTCGTCGAAGCGATGCGCTCCGGCCAGTGCGTCCGGACCGGCGGTCCTGTTGCGCTGTTGAGCGGCAAGACCCGCACGACCCTGGACGTCGCAGGCCAGATCAAGGTCATGGACAACGCTTTCGTCACGGTCTGGGTCCGGGCCGAGGACGGGTTGAGGCTGCTGCATTGGCAAGCCACCAAGGTCCTGGAAGGCTGAAACATGCAGCTTTCGAACACCATCGAGCAGGCGCCGAGGTTGCATGTCGTGACGTGCAGCACCCGCGCGGGCAGGGTAGGGGATGCAGTGGCCCAATGGTTCGCCGGGGAAGCGAGCCGTTCCGGCAGGCTCGCAGTCGAACGGGTCGACCTGAAGACGTTCGACCTGCCCGTCTTCGACGAACCAAGGCACCCTCGGCTGGGCGAATACGCCCATGCGCATACACGGGCATGGGCTGCCAAGGTGCAGGAAGCCGACGCCTTCGTTTTCGTCATTCCCGAATACAACCACTTTCCTCCGTCGTCGTTCGTCAATGCGCTCACGTTCCTGTCACGGGAGTGGCACTACAAGCCGGTTGGGTTCGTGAGCTATGGCGGCATCTCGGGAGGCATCCGCGCGGTACAGGCGGCCAAGCCGCTGCTGTGCGCGCTCCGGATGGTGCCGGTCGTGGAGTCGATCGCGGTTGCGGACATCGCGAGCCGGCTGGATGCGGATCGATCCTTCGTGGCCACCGATGCAATCGTCGCGGCAGTCGAGCCGATGTTGCGAGAGATCGATCGGCTGGCCCGCAGCCTGCGGCCCCTGCGCGACGAACAGCAACCCGCCTCGTGAGCAAAAAACCAGGAGACAGATCCATGAAGAAAGCAGCAAGACGGTACGTCGCGGCACTGTTGGCCAGCGCGGCGCTCGGCATTCCCCTGGCCGCCGCCTCGCAAGCCAAGTACCCCTCCCGGCCCATCACGCTCGTGCTGCCGGCCGGCGCGGGCACCGGCGTCGACATCATCGGTCGGCTCGGCGCCCAGAAACTGTCGGATGTGCTCGGCCAGCCGGTGGTGGTCGACAACGTGGTGGGGGCCAGCGGCGTCATCGGCGTCCAGAAGGTGACGCGCGCAAAGCCGGACGGGTACACGTTGCTTTTCGCTTTCAATCAGACGATCACGATGAATCCTCACATGGTCGCCAATCTGCCGTACGACCCGCGAAAGGAACTGGTCCCCGTCTCCAGGTTCGCGGCTTCGCCCTTCGTCTGGATGGTAAACGCGCAGGTCCCGATCGCAACCTTCGCGGAGCTCGTGACTCACGCGAAGGCGCATCCGGGCAAGCTCGCGATGGGCGTCACCGGATTCGCCTCTGCCGCCTATCTCGGCTCGCAGCTTCTCGCTCACCAGACAGGTGCGGAAGTTCTGCCGGTGAACTACGCGGGCAATTTCAGCGGCGACCTGATGTCGAACGTGGTCCAGCTCTCGATGAGCCCCGCCGCACAGGTTTCGGCCCTGGTGGCCAGCGGCAAGGTGCGCGCGCTGGCGCAGACGGGCTCGCGCCGGGCCGAGGGAATGTCCGGGATTCCTACCGACAAGGAGACAGTGCCGGGGTTCGTGATCGATGGGTGGTATGCCGTGTGGGCGCCCGCGGGAACGCCGAAGGAGGTCGTCGCGGCATTGACGGATGCCTGGCGATCGGTGGCATCGATGCCCGAGGTCAAGGAGCGCCTCGCCGCAGTGTCGGCCGTCGCGGTGGGAAGCACGGCGGAGGAACTGAATGAACTGAGCCGCACTGAGACGAAGATGTGGGGCGAGGTCGTCAAGGCGCGGAGAATCGTCCCGGCGCAGTGAGAGCGCCTTTCGTTTCGAGCGCGGGCCTTTCGCGGCCGGCAAGGGAGCAAGAGGCCGGTCGCGGCGCCAGGCGGCACGGCTTGCGGGCAATCTCGCGCATGTATGCGGGGCTTGTCTCGACAGGCCCACAGCGGCGAATGCATGTGGCCAGCAGTTGCTGACGGCATACCGGCCCAGCAGATGCAGGGCTTCGGGTTGGGAGCGCGCGCCGAGCACATAGGCCCTGCGTGGTCGCGAGCTCCATGAACACTTCGCAGGTCGCGCGCCTACGATCGATCAACGCACGTTGCGCGGCGAGAATCGCCCGTGACCAGGTCCGTCGTCCCTCTTTTCCCGTCTCTCTCCAGAATCCCGTGACATCTGCCGAACTCAAGGGCTTCATCCTCACGCGCCACTGGCGGGATGCGCCGGCCGGCACGGAGATCGAGTACTGGCTGGCCACCGATGCGGGTCCGAGGAAAGTGGTCCTGACCGCCCGCAGCAGCGTTGCGTTCGTTGCCACCCGGCACAGGGCGGCGGTCGAAGCCCACCTTGCCAGCATGCAAGGCGTGCAGCTACGCGAGTTGGAGCTCAGGACCTTCCAGCAGGAAGCCGTGCTCGGTGTCTACGCGAAGCACTTCCGCCCGCTCGGCCGGTTGGCTCGCGCCCTCCAGGCACAAAACATTCCCCTGCTCGAAACCGACGTGCGCCCGCACGACCGCTACCTGATGGAACGTTTCATCACCGCCGGCGTGCGGGTGGAAGGAGGGCGCACAGAGGGCGCCACCATCGTCGACTGCAAACTCAAGCCCGCGCCCGAATTCCGGCCCGTGCTGAAGGTCGTGTCGCTGGACATCGAGACGAGTCAGGACGAAGCGCTCTATTCCATTGCGCTGGACGGCACGCCGGAGCGTGTCGTCTTCATGCTGGGCGAGCCGCCGCAGGGGACGTCATCCGGGTCGCACGAGCCCATGCCCTTCTCGCTCGTCTATTGCCCGTCGCGCCGGGCGATGCTCGAGAAGCTCAATGACTGGTTCGAGCGCAACGACCCCGACATCCTCATCGGCTGGAACGTCATCCAGTTCGACCTGCGGGTGCTTCAGAAGACGGCCAACGACTGTGGCGTGCCGCTCCTGCTCGGGCGGGAACGTCGCCCCATCGAATGGCGCACCCATCCGGGCAAGCAGGGCTACCTGTTCGCGCCGACACCGGGCCGGGTCGTCATCGACGGCATCGACGCGCTGAAGGCCGCGGTGTGGAGCTTCCCGTCCTTCAGCCTCGAGACGGTCTCGCAAGCGCTGCTCGGCGAGGGCAAGGCCATCGGCGACGAGTACGACAAGATGGCCGAGATCGAGCGGCGCTACCAGGAAGACAAGCCCGCGCTCGCGTTCTACAACATCCGCGACTGCGAACTGGTCCTGCGGATCTTCGACAAGGCCAAGCTGCTGCAGTTCGTGATGGAGCGGGCCCAGACCACCGGACTGCAGGTCGACCACTTCGGCGGCTCGATTGCCGCGTTCAGCCACCACTACATGCCGCGGATGCACCGGCTGGGCTACGTGGCGCCGAACGTGGGCGAGATTGCGAGCAAGGCCTATCCCGGCGGGTATGTGATGGACTCGAAACCGGGCTTCTACGACTCCGTCGTGGTGCTGGACTACAAGAGCCTCTACCCCTCGATCATCCGGACCTTCCTGGTCGATCCGGTGGGCCTCGTCGAGGGCTCGAACGCCAGCGATCCGGCCGGGTGCGTCATGGGACCGAAGGGGACCGTTTTTTCGCGTGACAGGCACTGCCTGCCCGAGATCGTGACCACGCTCTGGCGGGCCCGGGATGAGGCCAAGCGCGCGAAGAACGAGCCGCTGTCGCAGGCTCTGAAGCTGCTCATGAACTCCTTCGCCGGCGTGCTGGGCGCGAGCGAGTGCCGGTTCTTCAACCCCGAGCTGGTGTCCGCCGTCACCCTGCGTGGCCACGAGATGATGAAGCTCACGCGCGAGTTCGTGGAGAAGCGGGGCTATGAGGCCATCTATGGCGATACCGACTCCATCTTCATCTGGCTCAAGCGCACCCATGCCAACGAGGAGGCGCACGCCGTCGCGGCAAGCCTCGCGGCGGACATCAACGACTGGTGGACGCGCACGCTCCGCGACGAGCAGGGGCTGGAGAGCTTTCTGGAGATCGAGGTGGACACCCACTACAAGAAGTTCTTCATGCCCACGATTCGCGGCTCGGAGGTCGGCAGCAAGAAGCGCTATGCGGGTCTCGGTGTCGACGCCGCGGGCAAGGAGGAGATGGTGTACCGCGGCCTGGAGATGGCGCGCAGCGACTGGACCCCGCTGGCGCGGCAGTTCCAGGAGGGCCTGCTTTCACGCATCTTCCAGGGCGCGCCGTACAAGGAGTTCGTGGCCGACTATGCGAAGTCGACGCTGGCTGGCGCCAAGGATGACCTGCTCATCTACCGCAAGCGCCTGCGCCATCGGCTCGATGCCTACCGGGTCAACGTGCCGCCGCAGGTCCGGGCCGCGCGCATCGCCGACGAACACAACGCCCGCGTCGGTCGGCCCAAGCAGTATCAGAAAGGCGGCTGGATTCAGTACGTCATGACGCAAAACGGTCCGGAGCCGCTGGAAACCCGCCGTTCGCGCATCGACTACGAACACTACCTCAGTAGGCAGCTCCAGCCGATTGCCGACGCCATTCTTCAGCCCATGGGAGAAAGCTTCGTGGCCTTGACGACGTTGCAACATGGGCTCTTCTAGCCGAGATCGAAGGCGCGTCGCTCAACCTCCTCGCTCTCCTCGTGATCGCAGCCTTGACGAAAATCGGTGGTCGCCGCTGCTCTAGCTTGTTGATTTCCATCCAGAAGTGACCCACTAATCCCGGCGATTTCCATCCAAATCT
>CAMLCW010000218.1 GCA_946478645.1 uncultured Variovorax sp. | reverse complement strand
TTTAAAAAAAAAAAAAATTAATTTTTTATCCCTCACCCTCCCCGGTGGGGGCCTATTTTTTTTTTTTTTTTTTGTTTCCCCGCCCCCCCCCCCCCCCCCCCCCCCCCCCCCGCCCCGGGGGGGGGGGGGGGGGGGGGGCCCCCCACGCGGCGCATCCAACGCCAGCCGTCTGTCGAAGGCCGCGTGCCCCCATCCCAGCCTTCCCCCGGAGGGGGAAGGAGCAAGATCATCAAGGCCGCGCTCGACACGTGGGTGTTGCTGTGAGCGCCGCATCGGACCCCGAATTGCTCCCTCCCCCGCCGGGGGAGGGCAGGGGTGGGGGCAAGCGGCGCATCCAGCGCCAGCCGTCTGTCGAAGGCCGCGCGCCCCCATCCCAGCCTTCCCCCGGAGGGGGAAGGAGCAAGATCATCAAGGCAGCGCTCGACGCCTGGTTCGCCGCGCGTGGCTGGAAGCCTTTCAAGTTCCAGCGCGACGTGTGGAAAGCCATCGGCGAGGGCAAGTCGGGCCTGCTGCACGCCACCACCGGCGCGGGCAAGACTTATGCCGTGTGGCTTGGCGCGCTGCAGGCGTTCGCGTCGGCGCCCGCGCCGCCATCGCGCAGCGGCAAGGCCGTCGCGCCGCCGCTCACGGTGCTGTGGATCACGCCGATGCGCGCGCTCGCGGCCGACACGCTGCGCGCGCTGCAGCAGCCGCTCGAGGCGCTCGGCGCCGAAGTGCACCAGCGCTGGAGCGCGGGCGCGCGCAGCGGCGACACCTCGTCGGCCGAGCGCAGCGCGCAGAACGAGCGCCTGCCGACAGTGCTCGTCACCACGCCCGAGAGCCTGTCGCTGCTGCTCGCGCATGCCGATGCGCGCGAGGTGCTGGGCCATGTGCGCATGGTGGTGGTCGACGAATGGCACGAGCTGCTCGGCAACAAGCGCGGCGTGCAGGTGCAGCTCGCGCTCGCGCGGCTTCGGCGCTGGAATGCCGGGCTTGCGGTCTGGGGCATGTCGGCCACGCTCGGCAACCTGCAGGAAGCCATGCATGCCCTGCTGGGTGGCGCGAAGAGCGAAGAGGGCGTGCTCGTGCAAGGCGCGGTGCCCAAGAAGCTCGTCGTCGATTCGCTGCTGCCGGGCCGGGCCGAGCGCTTTCCGTGGGGCGGGCACCTGGGCCTCACGATGCTGCCGCAGGTGCTCGAGGAGATCGCCGCGAGCAGCACCACGCTGGTGTTCACCAACACCCGCTCGCAGGCCGAGATCTGGTACCAGGCCATGCTCGAGGCGCGGCCCGAATGGGCCGGCACCATCGCGCTGCACCATGGCTCGCTCGACCGCGCGGTGCGCGAATGGGTCGAGCTCGGGCTCAAGAGCGGCGAACTCAAGGCCGTCGTCTGCACGTCAAGCCTCGACCTGGGCGTGGACTTCCTGCCGGTGGAGCGCGTGCTGCAGATCGGCTCGCCCAAGGGCGTGGCGCGGCTGCTGCAGCGGGCAGGCCGCTCGGGCCATGCGCCGGGCCGGCCGTCGCGCATCACGCTGGTGCCCACGCACAGCATCGAGATGGTCGAGGGCGCTGCGGCGCGCGCGGCCATTGCGGCCGGGCACATCGAGGCGCGGCAGACGCCGGTGCAGCCGCTCGACGTGCTGGTGCAGCACCTGGTCACCATCGCGCTCGGCGGCGGCTTCAAGCCCGACGACCTCTACGACGAGGTGCGCGCAACGGCGGCCTACGCACATCTTTCGCGCGAGAGCTGGGCCTGGTGCCTCGACTTCGTGTCGCAGGGCGGACCTTCGCTCGCCGCCTATCCCGACTACCGCCGCGCCATGCCCGATACCGAGGGCGTATGGCGCGTGCCCGACACGCGGCTCGCGCGGCGCCACCGCATGAACATCGGCACCATCGTGAGCGATGCCAGCATGGCGGTGCAATACCTCGGCGGCGGCCGCATCGGCAGCGTCGAGGAGAGTTTCGTCGCGCGCATGAAGCCCGGCGACTGCTTTCTCTTCGGCGGCCGGCTGCTCGAACTCGTGCGCATCCACGACATGACGGCCTGGGTGCGGCGCGCCACGGGCCAGCGCGCCGCGGTGCCGCGCTGGAACGGCGGGCGCATGCCGCTGTCGTCCACGCTGGCCGACGCCGTGGTGCAGCAGCTCGCGCTCGCCGGCGAAGGCCGCTACGGCTCGCCCGAGCTTCAGTGCGTGCGGCCGCTGCTCGACATCCAGCAGCAATGGTCGGCGCTGCCCACGCCGCAGACGCTGCTGGCCGAGACGCTCACCACGCGCGAGGGCTCGCACCTGTTCCTCTACCCGTTCGCGGGGCGGCAGGTGCACATGGGGCTCGCGAGCCTGCTCGCGTGGCGCGTTGCGCAGCACGAGGCACGCACCTTCTCGATCGCGGTGAACGACTACGGCTTCGAGCTGCTGAGCGCCGTGCCGGTCGACTGGCCCGCGCTGCTGCCGCAGGTGCTGGCATTGCCGCAGGGCAACGACGCGCACGCCACGCTGCTGCACGAGGTGCTGGCCTCGCTCAATGCAGGCGAGCTCGCGCAGCGCCGGTTCCGCGAGATCGCGCGCGTCTCGGGCCTGGTGTTCCAGGGCTACCCGGGCGAGCGGCGCAGCAGCCGCCAGCTGCAGGCCTCGTCATCGCTGTTCTGGGAGGTGTTCCGCAAGTACGACCCGGCCAACCGGCTGCTGTTGCAGGCCGAGCAGGAGCTGCTCGCGCAGGAGCTCGAGATCGGCCGCCTCGGCGCGAGCTTGGCGCGCATGGCGGGCCAGCGGCTGGTGCTCAAGGCACTCGAGCGGCCGACGCCGTTCGCGTTTCCGCTCATGGTGGAGCTGTTCCGTGAAAAGCTCTCGAACGAAAAAGTGGCCGACCGCATCGCGCGCATGGTCGAGCAGCTCGAGAAAGCCGCCGGCGGGGTGGTCACGGCCGGCGACGTGGCGCAGGTGAAGGGCACGCTCGCCTTCGGGCAGGAAGGGCCGGGCAAGGGGCCGCCCGCGCCGCCGCGTGCGCGCCGGCCGCCGTCCCGGCGATCGCGGCCGCGGTGACTGGCATTGCTGCCTCAAGCCCCGCCGTGTGCCTTGACCCAGCGAACGATGTCCGCTGCGCCCATGGCGCCGGCCTGCCGCGCGACCTCGCGGCCGCCGCGGAACAGCGCGAGCGTCGGGATGCTGCGGATGTTGAAGCGCGCGCCCAGCGCCGGCACCGCCTCGGTGTCGACCTTGGCCAACCGCACCTGCGGCTCGAGCTGGGCCGCCGCCTGCTCGTAGGCCGGTGCCATCTGCCGGCAGGGGCCGCACCAGGGCGCCCAGAAATCGACCAGCACCGGGATCTCGTTGCGCGCGATGTGCCGATCGAAGGTCTTCTCGTCGGCGAGCGCGGTCGAACGGCCCGCGAACAGCGGCCGGTGGCAACTGCCGCAGTCGGGCGCGCTGGCCAGCTGCTCCGCACGCACGCGGTTGGTGGTGTGGCAGTGCGGGCAGACGATGTGCAGGGGTTGTGGCGATCCGGTCATGCCGACGAGCTGGGGTCCGCAAGGGGAAAATGCAAGCCGTGAGTTCCCCGCAAGCCTCCACCGCCGCGCTCGCCGTTGTCGAATGGGCCGGCGAGCTGCTGCACCTGCTGCCCGAGCGCGCCATCTGGTGGCCCGGCGCGCGCGTGCTGTTCATCGCCGACCTGCACCTCGGCAAGGCCGCGACCTACCGCGCCCTCGGCCAGCCGGTGCCGGGCGGCACCACGCGGCAGAACCTGGCGCGGCTCGACGTGCTGATCGCGCGCCTCGCGCCGCAGCGCATCGTGTTCCTCGGCGACTTCCTGCATGCGGCACAGGCGCGCACGCGCGAGCTGCTCGCGGCACTGGCCGCCTGGCGCGCCATGCATGCGCAGGTCGGCATGACGCTGGTGCGCGGCAACCATGACAGCCGGGCCGGCGATCCGCCCGCGGCCCTCGGTATCGACGTGGTCAACGAGCCCTGGCTGCTCGGCCCGTTCGCCTGCTGTCACCATCCGCAGCCGCATGCGAGCCATTTCGTGCTGTCAGGCCACCTGCACCCCGTGTGCCGGCTCCATGGCCCCGGGCGCGACAGCGTACGGCTGCCGTGTTTCGTGAGCGAGCCCGGCCTGGCCGTGCTGCCGGCCTTCGGCGAATTCACGGGCGGCTGGCTGGTGGAGCGGGCGCCGGGGCGTCGCTTCTACGCGGTGGGCGGCGACGCGGTGTGGGCGCTGCCGGGGGTGGGTTAACGAATCTGGCTCCTTCCCCCGCTGGGGGAAAATCAGAGCACGACCGGTTCGTCCGGCAGCTCGTTGGTGTCGGGCTGGTCGTCGGCGAGCGGAAAGTGCGCCACCAGCAGCGCCGAGACTTCGCCCAGCGCCTGCGTGAGCCCGTCCTCGAAGCGGCCTTCGCGAAAGGCCGCACCCATGCGCTGGGCCATGGCCGCCCATTCGGCCGCATCGACCTGCGCGTTGATGCCGCGGTCGGCCACGATCTCGATCGCGTGCTCGGCCAGCAGCAGGTAGATCAGCACGCCGTTGTTGTGCGCCGTGTCCCAGACGCGCAGCTTGCCGAACAGCGTCACGGCGCGCTCGCGCGGCGCGGCGTGGCGCCGCAGGTAGGACCAGGGCAGTCCCGCCTCGATGCAGATGCGAATCTCGCCGCTGTGGCGGCGCTCGCTCGCGGCCACGCGCGCGGCCAGGCGCTCGAGCGCGTCGGGCGGCAGCACGCGCCGCACGTCCGACTCGTCCATCCAGCGATGGCGCCAGATGCGGCCCAGCTTCCCGAAGAAGCCCGTCGTCGTCCTTGCTGCCATGCCTACCAGTCCCCCGAGGCGCCGCCGCCGCCGAAATCGCCGCCACCGCCGGAGCTGAAGCCGCCACCGCCGCCGCCGCTGCTCCAGCCGCCGCCGCCACCGCCGCCCCAGCCGCCGAACCCGCCCACGCTGCCGCCGCTGCGCCCGCCGCGGCTGCCGAGCCGCGGGCTCGATGCAGCCACGGCCGCGAACAGCGACACCATGAACGCGGCCATGCCTGCGAGCACCGCAATGACCACGCTGGTGGTGATCAGGAACGCGACCACGCCGATGCCCCCGCCCATGACAACCGAGCCGAGCTTCTTGCCCACGATCGAACGCAGGATCGGCGCCGCGACGAAGACGCCGATGAACAGGAAGATCGCGAGGTTTTCCCAATCGGTTTCGTCGTCGCCCGTGCCGGCGCCGCCCTGGGACGGCGCGGGCAGCGCCTCGCCGTCGACCAGGCCGATCAGCCGCGCCACCGCCGCATTCAGGCCGCCCGCGAAGTCGTTGTTGCGAAAGCGCGGCTTCATCTCCTCGTCGATGATGCGGATCGCGGCCAGGTCGGGCACCGCACCCTCGAGCGCCTTGGCCACTTCGATGCGCATGCGCCGGTCGTCCTTGGCCACGATCACCAGGATGCCGTCGCCGACGTCGCGGCGGCCGATCTTCCAGGCATTGCCGACGCGGTTGGCATAGCTCGCGATGTCCTCGGGCGCGGTGGTCGGCACCATCAGCACCGCCATCTGCGAGCCCTTGCGCTGCTCGAAGGCGGCGAGCTTGGCATCGAGTTCGGCGCGCTCGGCCTCGCCGAGCGTCGCGGTCTGGTCGATCACGCGCGCGGTGAGCGCGGGGACCGGCAGCAGGTCTTGCGCCGTGGCGGTGGTCGCGAGGCCGGCCCACGCGGCCGCGCCCAGCAGGACGGCGGCCAGCACCCGGCGAACCATCAGGGCGAAGCCCATCGATCGGCCGCTTTACTTCTTGGGTGCCGAGAAATCGACCGTGGGCGGCGTCGAGATCTGCGCTTCGTTCTGCACCGAGAAATTCGGCTTCGGCTCGTAGCTGAAGACCATCGCCGTGAGGTTGGTCGGGAAGCTGCGCGCCAGCACGTTGTACTCCTGCACCGTCTGGATGTAGCGGTTGCGCGCCACTGTGATGCGGTTCTCGGTGCCCTCAAGCGTCACGCGCAGGTCGCGGAAGGCCTGGTTGGCCTTGAGCTCGGGGTAGCGCTCCGACACCACCATGAGCCGCGACAGCGCCGACGACAGCTCGCCCTGCGCCTGCTGGAACTTGTTGAACGCCTCGGGGTTGTTGAGCGTCTCGGGCGTGACCTGGATCGACGTGGCCTTGGCGCGCGCCTCGATCACCTGGGTGAGCGTGTCCTGCTCGAAGCTGGCTTCGCCCTTCACGGTAGCGACGATGTTGGGCACCAGGTCGGCACGCCGCTGGTATTGGTTGAGCACCTCGCTCCAGGCCGACTTGCTGGCTTCGTCCAGCGACTGGAACTGGTTGTAGCCGCAGCCGCTGAGCGAGAGCACGGCGGCAAGAATCAGGAACCAGCGTTTCACGAACATCATTTGCATCATTACCTCCGCAGAAGAGCCGGAAGGTAGCATAGCCGGCCATGTCCCTCGATCCCCTCCAGGCCCTGCAGGCCGCGAACCGTGCGCCGCCGCCCGCGGCGAAGGCATCGGCGGGCACCGTGCTGATCGCCGGTGCCACGGGCGCGCTGGGCCAGGAACTGCTGCATCTCTTTGCCGGCAACGGGCGCTTCGCGCGCGTGCGGCTTCTGGCCAGCGAGCCGGTGCGCGACGGCATGCGCGGCGTCGAGACCTGCATCGCCGACCCGGCCGTGCCGTTTGCGCAATGGCCGCTGGCGCCGGCCGATACCGCCGTCGTCGCCTTCGATCCGCCGCGCCTCTACCACGACCGCGAGCGTGCCTTCTGGGCGCCGCAGCCGGGCGACCTGCCCGCACTCGCGCATTGGTTGCGTGCATGCGGCGTGCGCACGCTGGCCGTCGTGCAGCCGCACGACCAGGGCCGCCTGCCCGAGGCGCTCAAGCGCGGCCTCGCCAACCTCGACGAGCATGCGGTCGTGGCCTGCGGCTTCGAGCGCGTGCTCATCGTGCGCTCGGCGCGCAAGCCCGCCGATGCGCGGCTCGCCAACCCCGCCGAGCGGCTGGCCGCCTGGATGCTGTCGACCTTGCGCTACATGGTGCCGAGCGGCGAGCAACCGGTGCGCGCGTCGAAGGTGGCCGCCCTCGTCGAACTCGCGCTGCGCACCGCGCCGCCCGGCGTGCACGTGGCGGCGCCCGAACTGGTGTGGCAGGCCGCGCAGGGCGACATGCGGGCCGTGGCCGCGCGCTGGCTGGGACTGCCGGCGGGGAAATGAAGAATGCAGCACCGCCGTCATGGGCGGCGCGGCAAAATCGCACCATGCCCAAAACACCACACCGCGCGGCCGCGGCCGTCGGCGGCACCGCCGACGACGTCGAAGCCGCTTTCTACGAGGCGCTGCAGCGCGGCGACATCGATGCGCTGATGGCATGCTGGGCCGACGAGGATGAGGTGTTTTGCGTCCATCCGGGCGGACCCCGCCTGGTCGGCGCCACGGCGATCCGCGCGGCTTTCGAGCAGATGTTCGCGAACGGCGCCATCCACGCCACGCCGGCGCGCGTGCGCAAGATCGAGTCGCTCGCGAGCGCCGTGCACAACGTGCTCGAACGCATCGAGGTGCTCACGGCCGAAGGCCCGCGGCACGCATTCGTGCTTGCCACCAACGTCTATCACAAGGCCGCCGAAGGCTGGCGCCTCGTGGCGCACCATGCGAGCCCCGGCAGCGCGCGCGAACCGAGCGACGCGAGCGAGCCGCCCCAGACACTGCACTGAGGTTCCGATGGACTACGCGGCGCCGCGCTGGCTGCCCGGCGGCAACCTGCAGACCATCTGGCCGGCGCTCTATGCGCGGCGCTTCCAGGGTCCGCCGCCGGCTTACCGCCGCGAGCGCTGGGCTACGCCCGACCGCGACTTCATCGACGTGGATTTCGCCGAGCCCGATGTTGCGGCGCAGCCTGGCGCAAGGCCGCTGCTGGTGCTGTTCCACGGGCTCGAAGGCTCGTCGCGCAGCCACTATGCCGAAGCCTTCGCGGCTTTCGCGCGCGAGCGCGGCATGGCGTTCGCGGCGCCGCATTTCAGGGGCTGCAGCGGCGAACTCAACCTCGCGCCGCGCGCCTACCATTCGGGCGACCACGAGGAAATCGACTGGATCCTGCGCCGCATGCGCGCGCAGCATGCACGCCAGGGCGGTGGCCCGGTGCTGGCGGCGGGCGTGTCGCTGGGCGGCAACGCACTGTTGCGCTGGGCCTGCGAGGCGGGCGAGAGCGCGCGCCAGACCGTGGCCGCCGTGGCCTCGGTGTGTGCGCCGCTCGACCTCGCGGCCGGCGGCCAGGCGATCGGCCGCGGCTTCAACCGGCTGGTCTACACGCGCATGTTCCTGGCCACCATGAAGCCCAAGGCGCTGGCCAAGCTGGCGCAGTTCCCGGGCCTGTTCGACCGCGAGCGGCTGCTGGCGGCGCGCAGCCTCTATGAATTCGACGATGTCTTCACCGCGCCCCTGCACGGCTTCCGCGGCACCGACGACTACTGGGCGCGGGGCTCGTCGAAGCCGCTGCTGCGCGCGGTCCGCGTGCCTGCGCTGGTGGTCAACGCGCGCAACGACCCCTTCATTCCAGCCGCCAGCCTTCCCGGCCCGGCCGATGTCGCGCCGCAGGTCACGCTCTGGCAGCCGGCGCACGGCGGGCATGTGGGCTTTCCGCTCGGGCCGCCGCCCGGCCACGTGCGCAGCATGCCCGAGCGCGTGGGCGGCTGGCTGGCCGCCATGGCGAGCGGTTCGCCGACGCCGCCCCTGGCCTGAC
>CAMLCW010000217.1 GCA_946478645.1 uncultured Variovorax sp. | reverse complement strand
GTTTCGCGCGCCTCGGCCGCGGGCCAGCCCAGCGCCTCGAGCGCCGAGCGCGCGCTGCGCAGCGACGACTCGAACAGCTCGCGCTCGATGTGCACCACGCCGCGGTCGCGCAGCTGGAACAGGTGCCCCACGTTGCGTGCCCGCGCGACGATGCGCGCCTGCGGAAAGTGCTCGCGGAACAGGTCGACGATCTCGAGCGACTGCTCCACGTCGTCGACCGCCACCACCACTGCCTTGGCCGTGCCAGCCCCCGCGGTGCGCAGCAGGTCGAGGCGGGTCGCGTCGCCGTAGAACACGCGAAAGCCGAACTGGCGCAGGCCCTCGACGGTGTCGGCATCGTGGTCGAGCACGGTGACGGCAAGGCCTTGCGACATCAGCATGCGCCCGACGATCTGGCCGTAGCGGCCGAAGCCGCAGATCAGCACCTTGGCGTCCTGCTGCTCGGAAATCTCCTCGAGCTGCGTGGCCGAGACCCGGCTGTAGCGCGGCAGCACGAACCTGTCGAGCAGCACCAGCAGCAGCGGCGACAGCAGCATCGAGAGCGCCACGGCCCCGATCAGCAGCGAGGTGGTCTGCGGCGGCAGCACCTCGGGCCCGGCCGCCTGGAACACCACGAACGCGAACTCGCCGCCCTGGGCCAGCAGCAAGGTGAAGACGGGGCGCTCCTGGTAGGCAATGCCCATGGCCTTGGCGAGCGCATAGATCACGACCAGCTTGATCGCCATGAAGCCGACCACGAGCAGCGCCATCATCCCGGGGTTTGCGATCAGCACGCCGAAATCGATCGACATGCCGACCGCAATGAAGAACAGCCCGAGCAGCAGGCCCTTGAAGGGTTCGATGTCGGTCTCGAGTTCGCGCCGGTATTCGCTTTCGGCCAGCAGCACGCCGGCCAGGAAGGCGCCGAGCGCCATCGAGAGGCCGACGAGCTGCATCAGCGCGGCGATCGCCACCACCAGCAGCAGCGCCGCGGCGGTGAAGATCTCGGGCGTATTGCTGCGCGCGATCCAGCGCAGAAGCGGCCGCAGCGCGAGGCGGCCGCCGAGGATGATGGCGGCGATGACGCCGACGATCTTCAGGCCCTCGAGGGCGCGGTCGAGCCCCGAGATGTCCCGCTCGGCGGCCGTGGCGCCGGCCAGCAGCGGCAGCAGCGCGAGGATCGGTATCGCGGCCACGTCCTGGAACAGCAGGATCGAGAAGCCGGCCTGGCCGCTCGGCGTTTTCAGCAGGTTGCGCTCGCCGAACACCTGCAGCGAGATCGCCGTGGAAGACAGCGCAAGCCCGAGCGCCGCGACCAATGCCACGCGCCATGGTGCGCCCGCCGCGAAGCCGACGGCAAAGAGCGCCACCGCGCAGGCGAGCACCTGCGCGGCGCCCCAGCCGAAGATCGGCCGGCGCAGGTTCCACAAGCGCTTGGGCTCGAGCTCGAGGCCGACCAGGAACAGCATCAGCACCACGCCGAACTCGGCGAAATGCAGCACTTCCTCGACGCTCGAGACCAGGCCGAGCCCCCACGGGCCGATGGCGATGCCGGCCACCAGGTAGCCGATGATGGAGCCGAGGCCCAGCGCCTTGGAAAGTGGCACCACGAGCACCGCGGCGCTCAGGTAGATCAGGCTGTTGGTCAGCCAGGCGGGTGCGTGTTCCATGCTCAGCTCGCCTCCGCGCCCGATGCCTCTGCAGCGGGGGCGATGTCGTCGTCATTCTCCGCGGGCCGGTCGGTCTGCGGCACCGGGCAGGCGATGCGGGCATCGAGCGCGTCGATCTCGGGCCAGTCGGGGTAGCTCCGGAGCCTTTGCGTGAAGACCTCGAGGTGGGCCTCGACCTCGGAATCCGGCGCGCTGCGCGCGCCATGGAAGACCAGCGGCGGCAGGAAGCGCATGCCGCAGAGCGTGGCGGTCTGCTCGTAGGGCGGCAGGAAGGCGTCGAAGAAGTAGCGGTTGTAGCTCTGCGGGTGGTAGCTGCGCTCGGGGCCGCCCGTGGTGGCGACGAGCCAGCAGTCCTTGCCCTGGAGCGCCGTGCCGCCGCGGCCGTAGGCCCAGCCGTAGCCGAGCACGTCGTCGAACCAGAGCTTCTGCAGCGGGGGCGCCGAATACCACTGGATCGGGTGCATCAGCACCACCAGGCTGGCGCGGGCGAGGCGCGCCTGCTCGGCCTGCACGTCGATCGCGAAGTCGGGGTAGCTGCCGTAGAGGTCGTTCACCTCCACGCCGGGCACCGAGCGCGCCGCGGCCAGGAGCCGCCGATTGATGCGCGAGTCGCGCCAGTGCGGATGGGCGGCAATCAGGTAGATGCCGCCTGCGGATCTTGTTGTTGTTGTCGTCATTTCGCGAACATAGCGCAAAGTTGCCGGCCCGCCCCGGTGAAGGGGCAGGCACTACGATGCGGGCTGTTCCAGCTCTGGAGGGTTTTCTATGCCGGTGGTTCTGGTCGCCAATCCGAAAGGTGGCGTGGGCAAATCGACACTCGCGACCAACATTGCGGGCTATTTCGCGAGCCGCGGCCATGCAGTGATGCTCGGCGACGTCGACCGCCAGCAGTCGTCGCGGCTCTGGCTCGGGCTCAGGCCGCCGCAGGCGCGGCCGATCGCCACCTGGGAGGCGGCGGGCGACAGCGCCGTGGTGCGGCCGCCGAAGGGCACCACGCATGCGGTGCTCGACACCCTCGCCGGCCTGCACGGCTGGCGCTTCAAGGAGGTGCTGGCGCTGGCCGACCGCGTGATCGTGCCGCTGCAGCCGAGCATCTTCGACATCTATGCGACGCGCGACTTCATCGACCGGCTGATGGCGCAGCGCCGCGCCGAGAAGACGAAGATCGGCCTCGTGGGCATGCGCGTGAATGCCCGCACGCTCGCGGCCGACCGGCTCGGTGAATATGTTGCGAGCCTGGGCGTGCCCGTGCTCGGCGAACTGCGCGACACCCAGAACTACGTGCAGCTCGCCGCACGCGGGTTGACGCTGTTCGACATCGCGCCCGGACGGGTGCAGCGCGACCTCGACCAGTGGCAGCCCATCTGCAAATGGCTCGAAGCTTGAGAAGGCGTGCTGGCGCTGTCGCGCGGCCGACACGGCATGCACGCGGCAACCCGCTAGAGTGCCGCGCATGACAAAGAAGACATTCCAGACGCTGCAGGACCTTGCCGCCTGCGTAGGCCAGGAAGTCGCCGTGAGCGACTGGATCACCGTGACGCAGGAACAGGTGAACCAGTTTGCCGAGGCGACCGGCGACCACCAGTGGATCCACGTCGACGTCGAGCGCGCCAGCAAAGGCCCGTTCGGCGCGCCGATCGCGCACGGCTTCCTGACCCTGTCGCTGCTGCCGCGCTTCTTCGAGACGGCCATCGAGGTGGTCGAGTCGCGCATGGGCGTGAACTACGGGCTCAACCGGGTGCGCTTCATGTCGCCGGTGCCGGTGGGCAAGCGGCTGCGTGCGCGCATGAAGCTGCTCACGGCAGAGCCGATCGCCGACGACGGCTACCAGATGACCTGGGAAACCACGATCGAGCTCGAAGGCGCGAGCAAGCCGGCCTGCGTGGCCGAATCGGTCGCGCGCCGCTACCGCTGAAACACGTCAGAGCATGGTGCCGAAGGCTTCGCCATAGGCGGAGGAGCCTTCGGCAGCGATGCCGCGTGCACCGGCACGCACCGTGGCGCGATCGGCCCGGGGGCTGGCCAGGTGATGGACGCCGGTGCTGCCGTTGCTGATCTGCAGCGGATTGCGCGCTTGTGCCTGCACTTCGGCGCGCGACAGCGTCGACTTGAAAGGCGCGGGCGGCAGGGGGTTCTGCTCGCCCTGGAAGGCCTGGGCGCCGGTGGTGGCGGCGAGAGCGGCGGAAGCGGCAAGAAGAAGGGTCGAGAGTTTCATGGCGGGGCTCCTGGAAAGAATCGGTTGAAGAACATGCCATTCGCGACGGCATGCTTCAGATACGCTGCCGGCACCGCCCTGGATGCACATTCCGCGCAGAAAGATCTGCCGTTCAGCCGAATCCGTTCTGCCGCCAGGCTTCGAACACCGTCACCGCCACCGCGTTCGACAGGTTCAGGCTGCGCTGTCCCTCGCGCATCGGCAGCCGCAGCCGCTGGGCCTCGGCGAAGCGCTCGCGCAGCGCGGGCGGCAGCCCGCTGGTTTCCGAGCCGAACACCAGCCAGTCGCCCGGCGCGAAGCGCACGTCGTGCACGGCGCGCGTGCCGCGGGTCGTGAGTGCGAACATGCGCTCGGCCGCCGGGCGCTCGCTCTCGAGCAGTGCCTCCCAGCTGCCGTGGCGCCTGACCTCGGCATATTCGTGATAGTCGAGCCCGGCCCGTCGCAGCAGCCGGTCGTCCATCGAGAAGCCCAGCGGCTCGACCAGGTGCAGCGCGCAGCCGGTGTTGGCCGCGAGGCGGATCACGTTGCCCGTGTTCGGGGGAATTTCGGGGTGGACCAGGACGATATGGAACATGCGCCGATTGTCGGCGCCGCCGAGCCGCTCAGTGCGGCGGGTCGGTGCGCGCGAACACGATGGCCGTCACGTGTGCAGCGCCGGCCAGCCGCAGCGCTGCGGCGGCCGAGAACACCGAGGCGCCGCTCGTCATCACGTCGTCGACCAGCACCACACGGCCACCGCGCAGGCGTTCGGCGCCCGACGGGTCGACCGCGAAGGCGCCCTGCAGGTTGCGCAGCCGCTCGGCGCGCGCGAGGCCGCGCTGGGGCGGCGTCTCGCGCGTGCGCAGCAGCAGCGTGGCGTCGGTCTTGGCGCCGGCGAGGCGGCGGGCGAGTTCGAGCGCCTGGTTGAACCCGCGCTCTCGCAGCCGGGCCGGCGCCACCGGCATCGGCAGCACCAGGTCGCAGCGCTCGAGCGCCGGCTCCACCCACGGCACGCTGCGCATCAGCACCGACAGCGGGCCGGCCCAGCCGGTTTCACCGCGGAACTTGAACTGGGCGATGCATTCCGGCCAGGGCCATGCATAGGCGCAGGCCGCGAGGCAAGCATCGAGCGGCGGCGGATCGCGCAGGCATTCGGCGCACCGCATCACGCCTGCGGGCACCGGCAGCGCGCAGGTGGTGCAGCGCGTGGCCGGCGGCGCGAAGCGGGCCACGCAAGCATCGCAGACGCGCTGCGACGGCCAGGCACGGCAGACCTCGCACTGGCTGGGCAGCCGTGCGAGCAGCGAGGTCAAAGGCCGGCGGCCCCAGCGGCTGAACATGGGCTCAATATACTCACGGCCCCATGGCCACCGACCCCGCAAGAAGACCGCCGACCATCGATCCCACGGCGGCGTCGCGCTGGCGCCGGCTCGCGCCGGAGGCCGGCTCGCCCTGGCTGCACGAGGAAGTCGGCCGCCGCATGCAGGACCGGCTGCAATGGATCAAGGCGCAGCCGCGCACCTGGGCGGACTGGGCGCCGCTGCGCGGCGGGCTCGAGGCGCACGCGCTGGTGGCCCAGCGCTACCGCGACGCCGCCGCCTTCGTGATCGAACCCGAGCCGGCGCTCGCCGCCGCCACCGGGCAGGCGCTTGCCGCACCGTGGTGGAGCGCGCGCCGCTGGCAGGCGGGCGGCCGTGCGCGCTTCGAAGCGCCGCCCGAGGACGGGGTGGACCTGCTCTGGGCCAACATGTCGCTGCACATGGCCGCGGACCCCGAGGCGCTCATCGCGCACTGGCACCGCCTCGTCGCCACCGACGGCTTCCTGATGTTCTCGTGCCTCGGACCCGACACGGTGCGCGAACTGCGCGCGCTGCATGCCCGGCTCGGCTGGCCCGCGGCGGGCCACGAATTCACGGACATGCACGACTGGGGCGACATGCTGGTGCATGCCGGTTTTGCGGAACCGGTCATGGACATGGAACGCATCGTGCTTACCTGGACCACGCCCGAGGCCGCGCTGGCCGAACTGCGCACGCTCGGGCGCAACCTGCATCCGGCGCGTTTCCCGGCGCTGCGCGGCAAAAGCTGGCACGCGGCGCTCCAGCGCGCGCTGCCGGAGCTGGCGCCGGCAGAAGGCGGCGGCGGGGGCATCGCGATGACCTTCGAAGTCATCTACGGCCATGCCTTCAAGCCGGCGCCGCGCGTCGCGCTTTCGGCCGAGAGCGCCGTTTCCTTGCGCGAAATGCGCTCGATGCTCCAGCGCGGCCGGCCGGGGGGCTGAGCGGGCTGTCACCGCGGGGGCGAGAACACGCATTTCACGAGCGGCCGCCTCTCTCGACCCGCTACAATCCGCCGTTGCGTGAGACTCGCGGGGATGGTTCCGCGAACGAGGTCTGCCTCGACGCACCCGATTTGCCGAACTCGCCCGTGTCGAATTCCGTGTTTCGTTTTGCCACCGTTTCAGGCCAGGGCATCCAATGGTTCCTGAAGCGGAACTGCTCGGTGACGCCGAGCCAGCTGGGCTGGCTCTATGCATCGCTGTGCGTGGTATCGCTCGGTATCGGTACGGCGTTCTGGCTGAACGGTGCGCCGCTGGTCCTGCCTTTCGCCTGGCTCGAGCTGGCTGCGGTGGGCTTTGCCTTCATGCTGTATGCACGGCATGCGACCGACGGAGAGCGGATCGCGCTGCAGGGCGGCCGGCTGGTGGTGGAGCTCGAGAACGGCGGCGACTTCGAGCGCACGGAATTCCTGCCGCATCAGGTGCGCATCGAGCCTCGGTCGGGCGATCGTTCGCTGATCGAGGTCTCGGGGCAGGGGCGGTCGGTCAGGGTGGGGCGCTATGTGCGCCCGGAGTTGCGGGCCGCACTGGCGCGCGAGATTCGCATGGCGTTGCGTGGCGCGTGAGGGTCCGCGCGGCGCTGCTGGGTTGGGTTTGTTGAAAAAATTGAAGAAACGTGAACACGATGAAGAGCATTTGGCGCAATAAGTACAGGCTGGCAAATCTGTTGCTGGCGGCCGGCGCGGCTTTCAGCGGCGCGGCGCACGCAGTCAACGATCTGCCCGGCGGCCCCTCGGTGCGCCAGCTGAATCTTCCGATCGGCGTCACCAAGATCGCGCAGGAGCAGCATTTCCTCCACACGGTGATGATGATCATCTGCACGGTGATCTTCGTCGCCGTGTTCGCGGTCATGTTCTATTCGATCTGGAAGCACCGCAAGTCCGTGGGCCACAAGGCCGCGAACTTCCATGAGTCGGTGGTGGTCGAGGTCATCTGGACCATCGTGCCCTTCCTCATCGTGATCGTGATGGCGCTGCCCGCCACCAAGGTGCTGGTGGCCCAGAAGGACACCACCAACGCCGACCTCACGATCAAGACCACGGGTTACCAGTGGAAGTGGGGCTACGACTACCTGAACGGCGAGGGCGAGGGCCTGGCGTTCATCTCCACGCTCGACAGCTCGCACCGCGCGCTCTCGGATGCCGGCGCCAAGGGCGACGTGCCCGCCGACTACCTCTTCAAGGTCGACAACCCGCTCGTCGTGCCGGTGCAGAAGAAGGTCCGCATCATCACCACCGCCAACGACGTGATCCACGCCTTCGCGGTGCCACAGCTCGGCATCAAGCAGGACGCGATCCCGGGCTTCGTGCGCGACACGTGGTTCCGCGCCGAGACCGTGGGCGACTACTACGGCCAGTGCCAGGAACTGTGCGGCAAGGAACACGCCTACATGCCGATCCATGTGAAGGTGGTCTCGGCCGCCGACTACACGGCCTGGGTCGACACCAAGCGCAAGGAAGCCGCGGCCAAGCTCGACGATCCGAACAAGGTCTGGGCGCTGCCCGAGATGATGGTGCGCGGCGAGAAGGTCTACGCGGCCAACTGCGCGGCCTGCCACCAGGCCAACGGCAAGGGCGCAGGCCCGATCAAGGCGCTGGACGCCAGCCCGAAGGTGATCGATGCCGATCACAAGGTCCAGCTGCTGGTGCTGCTCAATGGCCAGAACAATGGCGCCATGCCCTCCTGGAAGCAGCTGAGCGACACCGACCTCGCGGCGGTCGCCACGTACACCAAGAACAGCTGGTCGAACAAGACCGGCCAGATCGTGCAGCCGGCCGAAGTGTTGGCCCTGCGCGGCAAGTGATCGCGAAGATCGAGCCTGAGCGCCCCGCGACGAAGAAATTGCAAGGAACAACGAAATGAGTGCAGTCCTCGACCCCCACGGTCACGCCCACGACGGCCACGCACACGACGAGCATCACCACGCGCCGACCGGCTGGCGCCGCTGGGTGTTCGCCACCAACCACAAGGACATCGGCACGCTCTACCTGCTGTTCAGCTTCACGATGCTGATGGTGGGCGGCGTGCTCGCGCTGCTGATCCGCGCCGAGCTGTTCCAGCCCGGCCTGCAGGTGGTGAACCCCGAACTCTTCAACCAGTTCACCACCATGCACGGCCTGATCATGGTGTTCGGCGCGATCATGCCGGCCTTCGTGGGCTTCGCGAACTGGATGATCCCGCTGCAGATCGGCGCGTCGGACATGGCGTTCGCGCGCATGAACAACTTCAGCTTCTGGCTGCTGATCCCGGCGGCCATCATGCTGGTGGGCTCGTTCTTCATGCCCGGCGGCGCGCCCGCCGCAGGCTGGACGCTCTATGCGCCGCTCACGCTGCAGATGGGCCCGTCAATGGACGCCGGCATTTTCGCGATGCACATCATGGGCGCGTCGTCGATCATGGGCTCGATCAACATCATCGTCACCATCCTGAACATGCGCGCTCCGGGCATGACGCTGATGAAGATGCCGATGTTCTGCTGGACCTGGCTCATCACCGCCTACCTGCTGATCGC
>CAMLCW010000216.1 GCA_946478645.1 uncultured Variovorax sp. | reverse complement strand
AAACGCCCGCCGGCGCCGCGGCCCGCCGGCGCCGCCGGCTCGTTCCGGCGGCTGCCGGGGCGGTCGTCGCCGCGCATGGCCACGACCGGCTTGGGCGCCGGCTTCGGTGGCGGCGCCTTGGCTTCTTCGGAACCAGCAGGTTCGGCGCCTTCGTCACGCGCCCCGTTGTCGGCGCGCGCGGAATTGTCGGCGCCATCGGCAGGCGCAACGAGGTCGGCGGCGGCGGCCGGGTCGGCTGCCGCCGGCGTGCCTGGCTGGGCCTCGGCATCGCTGGGCGCAGGCGCTTGCTCGGCGCTTTCGCCGAATTCGGCCGCGGCCTGGCCGGGCGCGACCTGTTCGGTCGCACCGACCGAGGGGCCGTCGGCAGGCGCCGCGGCCGCGGGCTTCGCAGCGGCGGGCGCGGGCGCGGGCGGCGCCTCGCCGCGCAACGCGGCTTCGAGGCGCGCGATGGCCGCACGGATCTTGTGGGCGTCGCCTTCGGCGTTGGCTGCGTCGAGCGCCTTCGAGGCCTCGAGCACATGGCGGTCGTGCTCGCTCATCGCTGCCGAGGCCTTTTCGCGCTCGGCGGTCTTGCGGTTGAAAGCCTCGTCGATCGGCGCGCGGAACGCATCCCAGAGCTTCTGCTCGTGGCGGCGGTCGAGCGGTACGCTCTGGGCTTCCGCCTGCCAGCGCTGCTGCAGCGCCTTGACGGCGTCGATGCGCAGCATCGGCTGGGCACCGAGCTCAGCTGCCTCGGCGATCATGGCCTGGCGCCGTTCGATGCTGGCTTTCTGCGCCGCCTCGATGGGTGCACGCGCCGCACCGAAAGCCTCGTTCCATTGCGGCTGCAGTTCGGCGAACACCTTCTCGCCGACATGGCCGCCATCGCGCCACCGGTCGGCGAACTGATGCAGTGCACGGTTGTGTGCCTTCAGGTCGGAGGGCTCGGCATTGGCGGCTGCCCAGGCGCGCACTTCTTCGATCAGGGCCACGCGATGGGCGCGGTGTTCGGCCGCATCGGCGCGCACCTTCTCCAGCCAGGCCTCGACCACCTTGTGGGCTTCGTTGCAGGCTTCGTCGAAACGCTTCCAGAGCGCATGGTTCGGCACGCCGCCCTGGTCGGCCTGCTTCCACTGTTCGCGCAGCGAGCGCAGCGTTTCCTGCATCTTGCGGCCGCCGAGCGCCTGGCCTTCGGGTCGCTTCAAGAGCCCTTCGGCCTTGGCGACGAGGTCTTCGCGCACCTTGTCGGCGCTCCAGCGCTGCCAGCCTTCGAGTTCGCCGGCCGCCACCAGCGCCGCATGCACGCGGGCTTCGAGCGGCGCCTCGACCAGCTTGCCATGCTCCTTGAGCACCGCACGCAGCGCCGCGGCGGCACCAGCGCTGGCCTTGCCGTGGCCTTCGGCGGTTTCCTGCTCGAGCTTGGCGAGCGCCGCCTGCACGGCCTCCTGGGCGGCGGCCCGCACGGCGGGATCGACCTTGGGCGCCGCTGGCTTGGCCGGCGCCGCCTTGGGCGCCACCACCTCGCCGCGGGCGGCGCGCAGTTCGTCGGCCCACACCGGCACCGGCGGCAGCGGCGCTGCGGCATCGGCCGCGGCGGCCTGGGCCTGCGCCAGTGCCGCGTGGAATGCGTCGGACACCACGAGCAACTGGGCCTTCGACGCTTCGAGCTGCGGCGCAAAGCGCGCGTCGAGGCTGTTCCAGTTGGGGTCGGCCGTGATCTCGCCGGCCTGCTGCTGCCAATGGGCAACGTCGCTGCGCAGCGACTCCTCGGCGGCCTGGGCATCCTGCCAGCCCTTGGTCGACAGCACCTCGAAGCGCTGGGCGAGCAGCACCGCGGCCTCGCGATGCACCTGCGCACGGTGCTGCAGGTCCTCGATGCCCTTCACGCGCTCGGCCAACTGCACCTTGAAGCCCGCGAGCGGCTCGCGCGACAGCGGCGCGCCGGCCTTGGCGGCATCGCGCTGCCACGCCAGCGCGTCGGCGATGTTGAGCTTGGGCTGGGCCAGCAGCGCTTGCGCCTTTTGCGCCCATTCGGCGGCGATGGCTTCCTGGCCCTTGGCGCGCTTGAGTTCGTCGAGCTTCTCGCGCAGCAGGCGCGCCGCGCCCTTGTCACGGCCGCTCAACTCCTTGAACACCTCCTGCATCTGCTCGGGCGCGGGGTTGCCCGCGAGCCATTCGCGGATGCGCGCGGCGCGCTCGCCGGAGGTCGGCGCGGTGAAGGCGCCGCCGGTGAGCGTGTCGAGGGCCTGGAGGTCGTGGGGCTTGGAAGAAGTAGAGGTCACTTGCGCGAATCGTTGTCTGAAGAGAGAAAGCGAAGGCGCCGGCAAAGGCCGGCGCACGCGACATTTTCACCCACTTGGGCGCATGCCGTTGAATTCCACGGCGCAACAGAAGCTAAAAGTCGCTCGAATCGTGGCGCGCTGCCCGGACGGGGCGGCCCTTTTGTTCTACTTCATGGCCAGGTCGAGTTCGGCGCCAGGCTTCCAGTCGGCGCCCCCCGCCTTGGTCTTGACCGCACCGAGGAACAGCCGCTCACTCGGGAGCTTCTGGGCCAGCAGGTAGTCGCGCACCACGGCGCCGCGTTCCACGGCCAGCTGCCGGATCGACTCCTCGTCGACCGGGATGCTCGCGAGCAGCAGGTTCTCCATCTCCTTGACCGGGAGGTCGCGGGTCAGGCCGACCATGTTGCGCGGCTTGGTGATGTCGGCACGCTTGTAGACGGCCGTCAGCAGCTCGGGGTATTCGGCGTCGGTGACCGGCGGCACGTCGGTGCCCGCCTGCCCGCCCCGCACCGCGAGGCGCCGCTTCTCGGCCTGGGCGAGCTGGCGCAGGCGCTGACGCTGGTAGGCGTCGCGCTCGCGCTCCAGGCTCGCGGTGCCGACCACGGTCATCTGCAGCGTGGGGCGCTCGGTCAGCGCCTTGGCGACCTTGTCGAGGCTCTGCCGCGCGCTGTCGCTGAGCACTGCGCTGCCGGGTTCGAAGGCGATGGTGCTCGATTCGCCGCTGCCGCCGCCGAGTCCGCCGGTCAGCAGGCTGAACGGCGAGGTCACCGCCTTGACGATGAGGTTGACGACCGCCTTGAAGATCAGCGGGCCGATGCTGAACTGCGGATCGTTGAGCGACCCCCTGAGCGGCAGGTCGACGTCGATCACGCCGTTGCGGTCGGCCAGCAGGGCCACCGCAAGGCGCACCGGCAGGCTGTTCGGCGCACCTTCCACCGCGTCGCCGAACTGCAGCTGGTTGAGCACCAGCTTGTTGGTCGCCGTGAGCTGGCCGTCGGGCGCCACCTTGTAGTTGACGTCCATGCTCATCTTGCCGCGCTCGATGCCGTGGCCGGCATAGCGCACCGAGTACGGCGACAGCGGCGCAAGATCGAGATCGCGCATCTTGGCGGTGATGTCGAGTTCGAGCGGCTTGGCCAGCGGATTGAGCTTGCCGGTGATCTCGAGCGCGGCCGTCTGCTGCGCCTTGCCGCGCAGCTCGAGGTCGGCGAGCGCGGGGCGCCCGCCCTCGCCCTTCGGCGGATCGGACGAGAAGGCGCTGAGCCGGCCGGTCAGCTCGCTCAGGTCGGCCGAGTAGTTGGGCTTCACGAACAGGTCGGTGAAGTCGATCTTGCCGTTCACGAGGCTCATCGGCCCGAAGTTGATGACCGGCTTGGGTCCGGTGTCTGCCTCGGCCTGCGCGGTCACCGGCGGCGGTGGCGCGGCGGCCGGCGCGGGGTCGCCACCGACCATGGCTTCGGCCGACACGGGGGCGCCCCCGGCGCGCGGCTGCTGCTGTGCAGGGCCGCGGGTCGTGGTCGTGGTCGTGGTCGTGGTGCCGCCCAGGCTGCGGCGGGCGCGGGTTTCGGCCGCGGCCGCAGTCGCGGCGTTGGCCTCGGCCTCGCCCTTCTTGGTGAGGCTCAGCAGGTTGAGCTGGCCATTCGGATCGACGATGACGCGGGCGAAGAAGTCGGTCAGCGTGGTCTCGCGCACGTCGACGGTGGGCGCGGCCTTGGGCGCCAGTGCGACCTGCAGTCCGCGCAGGCTCAGGGTCTTCCAGCTCAGCAACTGGTTGTTGTTGCGGTCGAAGCCGGGCGACTGGGTCAGCGAGACGCTGTTGGCGCGGAAATCGTCGAGCGCCGTGTCGCCCGCCAGCTTCAGGCGCATGCCGGCAGGCGCACTCGCGTAGCTCACGGTGCCGCGGTAGCTCACGAAGGCCCGGCGGATATCGACGTTGAGCGCATCGGCGTAGTAGGCCTTGAATGCATGCGCCGGGAACGAGCCGACTTCGAGCCGCCCCTCGGCGGCCAGCGGCTT
Organism: uncultured Variovorax sp.; assembly: GCA_946478645.1. Next base: position 4,438 of record CAMLCW010000216.1, on the reverse strand, counting down.
GAGCACGAGATGGCCCTTGTAGTCGAAGCGGCCCGGATCGGCCCGGCGCCCGGAACCGATGCGCCCGGACACCTGCAGCGGCGACTTGGCGGCGGTCTCGGGCGCGAGCTTCTGCGCCTGCAGCTTGAGCGCGGTGATCTCGACCGCCACCGGGGTCGCGCTGGCCTTGTCGGCATACGAGACCGTGCCGTTGTCCACGGCCAGGGTGCCGATGGTCAGCGCCCAGGGCTTGGTGTTGGCACCGGCCGGCGCGGCGCCGGTGGGCTTGGGCGCGGCCACCTTGGCTTGCGCGGCGGCCGGGCCGCCTGCGGGCGCCTTGAGCCAGCGCTCGAACATCCAGCGGCTTTCGCTGTCGCGCTCGACGCGGACCTTGGGATTGGTGGCGGTGAACGAGGCGATGTCGAGCGTGTGCCGGGTCATGTCGACCTCGGCGTCGATCAGCTCGAAGCGGCCGACGCTCGCGAGCGCGGTCTTCTGCTGCGTGAGCGCGAGGCCGTCGGCCGCGAGGCGCCGCGCCTTGAACTTGAGCTCGGGCTCGGCCCATGCCACGTCGATCTGCCCGCTGAGCTTGCCGTCGAGCGTCGGCTCCAGGCTGTGCGCGAGATACGGCGCCGCGAGCGACAGCGGCAAGGCCGCCACCTCGGTCTGTACATTCGCGGCCTTGTCGGTCGCATCGCCCTTGAACTTGAGCGTGGCGCCGGCCACCGCCATGCTGCCGTCGAACCGGGCCGGCTTTTCCATCGGCCATGTGACGCCGGCCAGCTCGATGCCGAGCGCCGTCGCCTCGACCGCCGCCGCAGGCTGGACGGTTTCGTCGCGCCAGCCGATCCGGCCGCCGCTCAGCGCCACCTTGTCGACCTGGACGCGGAGCTTCGGCTTCGCGGGCGCCTTGCCGGCCGACGCGCTCGCGGCCGGGGCCGGCGCAGCCGCCACTTTCTCGGGCGCGCCGCCCGCGGGATCGGTCGCGAGCAGGTTGAGCCGCCCCTGCGCGTCGCGGGCCACGGCGAGCTGCGGGCCTGCGAGCGCCACTTCGCTCAGGTGGAACACCGATTCGAGCGGACGCACGTCGGCCAGCGCAAGCTTGAGCGAATCGAAGGCCAGCAGGTCGCGCCCGCGGGCATCGCCGAGCTTCGCGCCATGCGCCTCCACGGTGCCCGTGATCTTGAGCCCGGCGGTCGCGGCGCGCGCGAAGTCGATCTTCAGGTCGGCATCGAGGCTGCCCGCCTGCAACTGCACGGGCAGGCCGGCCGGGATGTAGCCCAGGTACGGCACCAGGTCGAGCCCCTTGAACCGGACCTGGGCATCGGTCTTGCGGCTTTCCGCGAACGGCGTCGTGAGCGCGGCCGAATCGAACTGGCTGCCGTTGAGCGAGAAGGCGAGCTTGGGTTCGGTGTTGACGTCGCGCTGGGAGGCCAGGTTGCTCAGGAACGGCACCTTGAGGACGAAATCGCGCAGTTCATGCCTGCGCTTGACCGTCTGGTCGTCGAAATCGACCGCGCCGTCGGTGATCGAGATGTTGTAGATCGCAAAACGCGCGGGCTCCGCGTCGGGGTCGGACGGCGGGCCGGCGGCAAGCTTCTGCAGGATGTCGTCGATGTCGTAGCGGCCGTCCGCCAGGTGCGTAAGCACGATGGCCGGCGCCTCGACCGAGACGGCGTCGATCACCGGCGCCAGGCGAAGGATCGATTGCAGCTCCGCGTCGGCATAGATGCGCTTGATCGCCACCTGGGGCGCGCTGCCGTCCGCCGTGGCGATGCGCAGGTCGTTCAGCGCGACTTCGAGCGTCCACGGCTTGAAATCGATCTTGCCGACCGTGACCTGGCGGCCCAGCTTCTCGCTCGCGATCTTCTGGAGCTGGCTCTTGGCGATCGGCGGCACCGCAAGCCACGCGAGGGCCCAGAGTCCCAGCAGAACCAGCACGGCGACGATCCCGCGTCGCAACCATTTGTTTTGTTTGAGCGAAGCTGCATCCATCGCGGGAGTGTGCCGCAAAGAAGCGCCAAGGCAGAAACAAGAAAGCCCGGCAACGCGACGATTCGTCTTGTTACCGGGCTCGATGGCGGGCATAAGACCCATGCCATCTTTTCGCGCGACAGGAAGACATATGGTTCCTGCCGGGCTGGCAGCAAGAGATTGCCGCCTTGGATCCTCCGTCGTTCGAACCCATGACTTGCACCAGGGCCGTTCGACTTCGGATGGACGCCTGAGATCAGGCAGGTCCAGATTAGGCCCGTCGCGCCTCCAACGCAACGCCTCTTTATCAGGGTTTACCCCAAGGGATTGTTTAAACTTGTAATAGCATAAGAATGCATATTGTTATGCTTGACCGTGTATTTAGCCACGCTAGAATCCCGCCTGCTCCTGGCTGTCCATCCAGCAGGAGGCCCCTGGATCCGCCGCCGAATTCCCCCGGCTTGATCAGGCCGCCGCGCTCCCACCCACATCCTCCCTCCTCGCGCGGAGCCTGATTCGTACCAATCAAGCGCCGCCGCCTTCCTTCCATCGCTTCGGCGCTGAGAACAGGTGCCGCATAGAAAGGAAGAGCGATGAACAAGGCGTTTGATGCCACAGCCCGCGGGCTACGGACTTTCCTGTCCGACGTGGCAGACGGCTTTTTTGAAATCACCCACAACGGGTTTGCACTGGTCGGCCTGGCCATCGTGTTCGCTGCGCTTGCGCTCGCGGCACGGCCCGACCTGCGCCAGACCGGCGAGGAACAACTCATGGGCTGGCTGCAGTCGCGCAAGCCGCCACCGGAAGCCACCGACCTCGACGCCTCCGCCATCGTGCGCACCACGGCCGCGAGCCCCGACGACCTGCCCAAGCAGCAGGCCGCCGTCGCCTTCTGGCTCAGCAAGAAGTACCGCGTCGCGCCCGAGCCGCTGAGCGTCCTGGTCGCCGAGGCCTACCACCTGGGCAAGCGCACCAAGCTCGACCCCACGCTGATCCTCGCCATCATGGCGATCGAGTCCAGCTTCAATCCCTTTGCCCAGAGCCATGTGGGCGCGCAGGGCCTGATGCAGGTCATGACCCGCGTCCATGGCGAGAAGTACGAAAGCGCGGGCGGCACGCTCACCGCCTTCGACCCCGTGACCAACATGCGCGTGGGCGTGAAAGTGCTGCAGGAATGCATCACACGCGCCGGCTCGCTCGAAGGCGGCCTGCGCTACTACGTCGGCGCCGCCAATCTGGACGACGACGGCGGCTACGCCAGCAAGGTGCTGGCCGAGCGCGACCGGCTGCTGCAGGTCGCCAATGGCCGCAGCCTCCCGACCATCGTCGCGCCGCCGGCCGTGCGTGCGCAGGCCATCCCGGTCGCGGTGCCACCCAAGGGCGAACAGCCCGCCGCCCCCGCGGGCGCCGACAGCCAGAAGGTGGCGCTGCTCTCCGGGGTTTCCTGAGAGCCCGCCCACCTCGGCGGAAACGCCGGGTGCGCTACACTTGGCGCCGTACGCGACTGGCGATAGGCGCAGCATCCTCACCGATGCCCCGCGCTGACGTGGAATACCACTGGGAAGCGTGCCGCCTGGCATCCGATACAGGCGTTCAGCCGTTCGCCTGGGCAGCCCTTGTTTGGTTGAAGAACAAGGACCTCGTCTTCAAAGGACTGCCATGTACCAACGCAATCATCTGGTCGAACAGACCGACCCCGAGATCTGGGCCGCCATCCAGGCCGAGAACGCGCGCCAGGAACACCACATCGAGCTGATCGCGAGCGAAAACTACGCTTCGCCCGCCGTCATGGCCGCCCAGGGCTCGCAGCTCACCAACAAGTACGCCGAGGGCTATCCCGGCAAGCGCTACTACGGCGGCTGCGAGCACGTCGACGTGGCCGAGCAGCTGGCCATCGACCGCATCAAGCAGATCTTCGGTGCCGACGCCGCCAACGTGCAGCCGCATTGCGGTGCCTCGGCCAACGAGGCGGTGATGCTCGCCTTCCTGAAGCCCGGCGACACCATCATGGGCATGAGCCTGGCCGAAGGCGGCCACCTGACCCACGGCATGCCGCTCAACATGAGCGGCAAGTGGTTCAACGTAGTGAGCTACGGCCTGAACGACAAGGAAGAAATCGACTACGACGCGATGGAGCGCAAGGCGCACGAGCACATGCCCAAGCTCATCATCGCGGGCGCCTCGGCCTATTCGCTGCGCATCGACTTCGAGCGCTTCGCGAAGGTGGCAAAGGACGTGGGCGCGATCTTCATGGTCGACATCGCCCACTACGCCGGCCTCGTCGCCGCGGGCGTGTACCCCAACCCGGTACCGCATGCCGACGTGGTGACCTCCACCACCCACAAGAGCCTGCGCGGCCCGCGCGGCGGCATCATCCTGATGAAGGCGCAGCACGAGAAGGCCATCAACAGCGCCATCTTCCCGGGCCTGCAGGGCGGCCCGCTGATGCACGTGATCGCCGCCAAGGCGGTGGCGTTCAAGGAAG
>CAMLCW010000215.1 GCA_946478645.1 uncultured Variovorax sp. | reverse complement strand
CGTGGCCGCGACACTGCCTGGTCAGGGGCACGGCGCTGTGGCGGCCGACGTGGCCGACGAGGCCGCGGTGCGCGCGGCCTTCGCGCAGGCGGCCGCCGAGCGCGGGCCCGTCGCGATCCTCGTGAACAACGCGGGCGCGGCCGAGAGTGCGCCGTTGCAGAAGACCACGCTCGCGCTCTGGCAGCGCATGCTCGACGTCAACCTGACCGGCACCTTCTTGTGCACGCAGGCGGCGCTGCCCGGCATGCTCGAGGCCGGCTGGGGCCGTATCGTCAACATCGCGAGCACCGCGGGCCAGAAGGGCTATGCCTACGTGGCGGCCTACACGGCGGCCAAGCACGGCGTGATCGGGCTCACGCGTGCGCTCGCGCTCGAAGTGGCGCGCAAGGGCGTCACGGTGAACGCGGTGTGCCCCGGCTACACCGACACCGACATCCTGCGCGCGAGCGTGGCCAACGTGGTCGGCAAGACCGGGCGCAGCGAAGCCGATGCGCTGGCCGAGTTCTCGGCAGTCAACCCGCAGAAGCGCATCGTGCAGCCTGCCGAAGTGGCCGACGCGGTGCGCTGGCTCTGCGGCGAGGGCGCGGCCTCCGTCACCGGGCAGTCGGTGTCGGTCTCGGGCGGGGAGGTGATGTGATGCGCAACGACGCTTCGCATGCGGTGCTCAGCGACGCCGAAGAACTGGGCCACGAAGCGCGCGCCGGCCACGAAGACCACGCGATGCTCAAGCTCTGGCTGCGCATGCTGGCCAGCACCACGCAGATCGAGGCCGAGATCCGGCGCCGCCTGCGCGATCGCTTCGGCATTTCGCTGGCCCGCTTCGACTACATGGCGCAGCTCTACCGCTACCGCGAAGGCCTCAAGATGCGCGTGCTCTCGCGCTACCTGATGGTGACCGGCGGCAACGTCACCGGCCTGACCGACGAGCTCGAACGCGAAGGCGTGGTGGTGCGCACGCACAGCCCCGACGACCGGCGCTCGTGGATCGTGAGCCTCACGCCCAAGGGCCGCACGGGCTTCGAGGCGATGGCCAAGGAGCACGAGCAGTGGATCCTCGAGATGTTCTCGGGGCTCGACATGAAGACCGTCAGGCAGATGCATGCGCAGCTCGGGCAACTGCGCGTGCACGTGATGCGCAGCGAGCCCGCGGGCGAGGAAGCCGCGTGAGCGCCGCGCCCGGCCATGCCGCGGCCGAGTTCCAGCGCGCGCGGATGATCCGCTTCTCCGACTGCGACCCGGCCGGCATCGTCTTCTATCCGCAGTACTTCGTCATGCTCAACGGTTTGGTCGAAGACTGGGTCAGCGAAGGCCTCGGCGTCGACTACCACGCGCTCATCGCCGAGCGGCGCATCGGCCTGCCGACCGTGCGGCTCGAGGCCGACTTTCGCGCTGTGAGCCGCATGGGCGACGACGTGATGCTCGGGCTCTCTGTCGAGCGGCTGGGTTCGCGCTCGATCGCGCTCGTGCTGCGCTGCTTCGATCCTGCGAACGATGAGCTGCGCATGCAGGTGAAGCAGGTGCTCGTCACCACCTCGCTCGAGAGCCATCGCGCGGTGGCCGTCCCCGACGACGTCCGCGATGCGATCCTGCGCGGCTTTCCGCCGCCGGCCTGAACCGGACTGGGCGAAAAAAAACCCGCCTGGGCGGGTAGAAAAAACGAACTGGCGTTTGGACGCGAGATTTCTGTCGCGGTCGTTCTTGTTCTTCTTTTGGTGCGTGACAGCAGGTTGCAAGATGCCATGCCGACGGACGGTTCGGCGTAGGCGGCGGCCGGGAGCGCCCGAGTCGCCCGCGAAAACCGTGAAATAGTGCCGATTCCCTGGGGGAATCTTGGTCCGGCCGGCGGTACATGCGGCCATGAAAAAAGCCTGCTACCGAGCGGTAGCAGGCTTTTCATGTTGGTTGGTGGGCCCTGAGTGACTCGAACACTCGACCTACGGATTAAGAGTCCGCTGCTCTACCAACTGAGCTAAGAGCCCTTGCTGTCAAACGCGTGGCGTTTTTTGGCAAGACCGCAAGTATAGCGTAAAAATTTGGAGGCTCAACGATTTCGTGCGCGCCGGCGGTAGCATGCGTCATCGGCGGCGTTCCACGCCCTTCATCAGGAGACTTCATGACGACAGCAGATACAGGCACCATGCAGCATGTGGTGGTCACGGGCGCGGCGGGCGCGCTGGGCCGTGCGGTGGTCCAGCACTTCCTTGCGCAGGGCGCGCGCCTCGCGCTCATCAACCATCGCGCGGACCGGCTGGCCGAAGCCTTCCCGGGGCTCGACAATTCGCAGCACCTGCTGCTGCAGGGCGACGTGACGTCGGCCGAGGACATGTCGGCGGTCGCGTCGCAGGCGCAGAAGGCCTTCGGCCGCATCGATGCCCTCATCCACATCGCGGGTGGCTTCGAGATGGGCGAGGCCACGCATGCGCTCACGCGCGCGAGCTGGAACCGCATGATGGACCTCAACGCCTGGTCGTTCGTGGCGGTCACGCAGGCGGTGCTGCCCTTGATGATCGCGCAGGGGGCGGGCCGCATCGTCGCCGTCACCGCCAAGGCGGCCGCGCGCGGCGCGCCGGGCATGGCCGCCTACATCGCGTCGAAGAGCGCGCTGCAGCGGCTGGTGGAAGCCATGGCCGCCGAGGCGGCGCCGCATGGCGTGGCCGTCAACAGCGTGGCGCCCAGCGTGCTCGACACGCCGGCCAACCGGCAGGCGATGCCGAATGCGAACCCGGCCGACTGGGTGTCGACCTCGGACGCCGCACAGACGATCGCGTTCCTGGCGTCGCCCGCGGCGGCAGCGCTGCATGGCCAGCACCTGACGCTCGACACCTGACGCTCGGCGCCTGAGACGAACGCCAACCCACCGGGCAGGCGCTTTGTCATGCCCGCGGGCGCCCGGGGCGGGTCACATGTCTCCCCGGGGGCGGGGCGCACCGCCCATGCGCGCAGGCCTGCCGGTTCCTACAGTGACGCCACATCACCGGGAACCCGCATGGAACCGCACGCACTGCTGCCAAGAAACATCATGACCCTGCTGCGCGAGGACGCAGGCATGTCGTTCATGGAGTTCGCGCTCATCGGCTCGCTCGTCGTGGCCGTGTGCCTGCTGATGCTGCTGGCGCTGCGGCGCAGCGCCTGACCGGCCGGCCGACGGGAGCGGGCCATGCACGGACTCGACGCCTTCCTCGACCTGCTGACGGTGGTGGCGCTGGATTTCCGGCTCGGCGGGCTGCTGGTGCTGCTGGCGATGGCCGCGGTCAGCGACTGGCGCTTCTACCGCATTCCGAACTGGCTGACCTTCGGCGGCATGGTCTTCGCGGTGGTCTACGGCACCATCGCGGCGCGCACGCCGGGCGCCGGCGCATCGCACGCGCTCGGCGGACTTGGCCTCGGCCTGGCGATCATGCTGCCGTTCTACCTGCTCGGCGTGATGGGGGCGGGCGACGTCAAGCTGATGGCGATGGTGGGCGCCTTTCTCGGCCCTCACCAGACGCTGACGGCCATCCTTTTCACATGCATGGCCGGCGGCGTGGCCGCCATCGCCTTTGCCATCCACCGCAGCCGCCTCTGCGACATGCTCGCCAACGTGGTCTCGGCGGCGGCCTGCATGCGGCCGGACGCGGACGGCGACATGCGCCAGCCGGTCGGCAAACTGCCTTACGGCATCTGCATCTGCGCGGGGACCGTGGCCCAGATCCTCGCGCATCAACTGGGCTGGGTGCCATGAAAGGAAAAAACCAATGAACCAGGTTCTCCAGGCCATCGGCCGATCCACGCGCGGCTTCGTGCAGGGCGAAGAGGGCGCGCAGATGGTGGAGTACGCGCTGGTCATCGCGGTGGTGTCGATCACGCTGGTCGTGTCCTTCAGGGCGCTGGCCGAGGACATCGGCGGCTTCGAGACGATCTTCGCCCGCCTCACGGCCTGCCTCGCCCAGGCCGCCTGCGGCTGAGCCGCGCTCAATGCGGCGCAACGTGCAGCTGGTGCTTCATCGCGTAGATGTACAGCTCGAGGCGATTGGCGACTTCCAGCTTCTGGTAGATCGAGGTCAGGTGGTTGCGGAAGGTGTGCTCGGTCACGAACAGCCGCGACGCGAGCGTCTTGTTCGGCGCGCCGCTGCCTTCGACGACGGCGCGGATCACCTGGCGCTCCTTCTGCGTCAGGGTCGCGATCCGGGCGGCTTCGGGGTCGGGCCGCGCGGCCTTCTTCGGCGAAGTGAGCTGGGAGAACACCCGCCCCATCGCCTGCGCGTCGATGCAGAGCTCGCCCTTGTGGACGCGCTCGATCGCGTCGAGCACCTGTTCCGCAGGCGCGTCCTTGCACAGCACGCCGCGCGCCCCGCTCAGCACGGCGAGGTCCAGCGTGTGCTGCTGGCGCTCGGCGGTCAGGATGAGCGCACGCGACACCTCGTTCGCGAGCAGCATCGGCAGGATGTCGAGCGCGCTCTGGCCAGCCAGGTCGAGGTCCAGCACGATCACGTCGGGCACCATCGCCTCGCTCTGCGCCAGTGCCTGCTCGCAGCAGTTGGCCGTGGCAACGACCTTCATGCGCGGCTGCTCGCCGTCGATCAGCTTCGAGAGGCCCCAGAGCATGGTCCGGTGGTCGTCGACGAGCATCACGCTGATGGGTTGTGCGGTGGCTGGCTGCATGGGGACACCTTTCAGATGGGTATTTCGACCAGCACGGCGGTGGCGCCGTCCCAGCCCCGACTCACTCTGGCGCTGCCGCCGAGGGCGGCTGCGCGTTCGCTGATGGAACGCGGCTGGAACTCGACGGGCTCCGCGTCGCAGGCATCGTTCTCGATCCGGAGCTGCAGCTTGCCGTCGGCGCAGCCGATGCGGATGCGGCCATGGTGCGCGTCGGTGTGCTTGCAGATGTTGTGCAGGCCTTCGCGCGCGAGCTGCAGCACTTCGGCCGTCATGCGGTCGTCGAGCTGCACGTCGCCCTCGACGACGATGTCGATGTCGATGCCGTAGAGCACCTTGATGCGCGCCGCCTGCCGGTGCAGGTGCGGCAGGATGAACTCGCAGCGGTTGTCGGCGCCGTCGCGCACCGTGCCCGCGTAGTGGCGCAGTTCGGCCACCACCCCGTCGGCCATCGCGGCCAGCCGGTCGAGGTCGGCGACCAGCGGGTTGTCGGCCGACGCCTTCTTGCGCAGCGCGCTCAATCCCAGCTTGAGCCCGATGTAGGGCTGGATGGCGGTGTCGTGCAGGTCGAGCGAGATCTTCAGGCGCTCCTTCGAGGCGGCCTCCGAGGCCATCCGGTCGAGCACCTTGATCGTCTCGATCACCGGAATGACCTGGCTCATGATGTGCGCGAGGAAGGTCGCATCCGCCTTCTGGAACAGCCCGCGGCGCGCGCCGACGAAGATCCGCCCCTCGCCCTGGCGCAGCGGCAGCGGCGCGCTGATGAAGGCGCGTACCTCGAGCATCGCGGCCACCGCGGCGCTGCGGGCGAGGCCCTGCGCATCCTGGGCGAGCCAGCGCTGCGTGCGCGGGGCGCAGACCTGGGCCTGCGCACCCAGCAGGCTCAGCGGCCAGGGCCTGCGGTTGCTCAGCACGATGTGCTCGGCGCCCAACCCCATCAGCGGCGAACTCGCGAGCAGGTCGAGCGTTTCGACCCGCGCCGGCTGGCCCGGGTCGGCCTGGGCGAGGCTGCGCATCGCCCAGGGGCCGTTGGCCGCGTCGCGCATCAGCAGGATGCAATGGCTCGCGTTGAAGAACGCCAGCGTCTTTTCCATCGTGCTCGCGAGCGTGCGGTCGACCCCGAAGCGCGGGTTCGACAGCCGGCTGACCTGGCTCAGCAGCGCCAGGCGCCGCTGCAGCGCCACCTTCGAGCCGCCCCAGTGCCCGATCATGTGCCCGAGCGCCAGCAGGAAGGTGGCACGCATGAGCAGCTGCGGGGTGCTGCTGTCGTCCGTGACCGCCGCGAGGCAGCAGGCCGTGAACAGGGCCACCGATGCCATCGTGATGCGCGCGCCTTCCTCGTAGCCCCATCGAAACGACGAGGTGAGGATCGCGAACAGGTAGAAGAGGAAATAGTGGCTCTGGATGCCGCCGGTCACCACGATGAGCAGCGTGGACCACAGCACGTCGAACCAGTGGATCGCCTTGCCCTGGAAATACGGCTGCCCACTGCGTGTGCAGGCATACACCCCGAGGCTGTAGAGCGCGTAGCCCGAGAAGGCGAGCCAGGTACCGCCGTGGAGGCGAAGCTGCGCGCCTCCGGTGTCAACCGCCGCGGCCAGCAGGGCCGAGACCGACAGCACCAGGCGCATGCGCGCGACCATGAGCGCATCGGCGGCAATGCCTGGGTCGGGCCCGCGAGGCGGGCTGAGGGGTTTGGCTGGCACGGGGATGGTTCCAGTCCATACCGCGGCTCATGCCTGCCCGTTCCAACAGGCCAAGGCGTCCGCATCCCCGGAGGGAAGGCTGGCGGGCGTAACACCTTGGTTCACTTTGGGAAGAGTTCTGTAAATGCGAGACATTTACAGTACTACCTTTGTAGTCAAATGCAAACTAAATCTGAAAAGCCTACTAAAGCAGTGTGCTTTTGTTAACAGATGAGTGCAATTGCGAGCATGGCTTGGCGAGGGGTGCTGCCGGGCCGCCATAAAGACGAAGGGCCCGGTCGGAACCGAGCCCTCGAATGATGGTTGGTGGAGAGGAGGAGGATCGAACTCCCGACCTCCGCATTGCGAACGCGGCGCTCTCCCAGCTGAGCTACCCCCCCAACGCAGGCCGGATTTTAACCAGATCATGTCCGCTGGCGCAGCGTGCCAAGATGCACGCTCATCCACAAGGAGCAGCCCCCGCATGGCCCTGCACGACGACCCCGCCTGGCTCGAAGGCATGTACAACAACCTCGCGCGGGTGAAGGATCATCCCGCGTACTTCTCGCGCTGGGCCCGCGATTCGGCCGCTGCGCGCGAAGCCCTGCCTTGCCGGATCGACGTGCCCTATGGCGGCGGCGTCAACGAGACCCTCGACATCTTCCCCGCGCCGGTGCCCGACGCGCCGTTGCTGGTCTTCATCCACGGCGGCTACTGGCGCGCGATGGACAAGCGCGACCATTCCTTCATCGCACCCGCTTTCAACGACCGCGGCGTCTGCGTGGTGATGCCCAACTACGCCCTGTGTCCCGGCACGCCCGCGCAGCCAGTGACCGTGCCGTTCATCCTGATGCAGATGGTGCGCGCGCTCGAATGGGTCTGGCGGCATGCGCCGGCGCTGGGTGCGGACCCCGCGCGCATCACGGTGGCGGGGCATTCGGCGGGCGGCCACATGGCGGCCGCGCTGCTGGCCTGCGACTGGAAGGCCGTGGCGCCCGACCTGCCGGCGCAGCTGGTGCGCAATGCGCTGTCGGTCTCGGGGCTCTACGACCTGCGGCCGCTGCAGCGCACGCCGTTCCTCGCCAGCACGCTGAAGCTCGGCGATGCCGATGCGCTGCGCGCGAGCCCGGCGCTGTGGCCCGCGCCGGCGCGGGGCCAACTGCATGCGCTCGTGGGCGGCGACGAGAGCGCCGAGTTCCTGCGCCACAACGCGATGATCCGCGAGGCCTGGGGCCGCCATGCCGTGCCGGTGTGCGAGACGCTGCCGGGCCTGGACCATTTCAGCATCGTCGACGCGCTGGCCGACCCGGCGCACCGGCTGCACCGTTGCGCGGTGCAGCTGCTGGAGGCCTGACGAAGCGCCTCCAGGCGGGCGGCGGCTACATCAGCAGGTGCTCGCCCGCATTGTCGCCGCCGAGCGTGACGTAGTTGACTTTGCGGATGTCCATCAGCGTGCGGCCGCCCGCGTAGCTGATGGAGCTCTGCACGTCCTGCTCCATCTCGACCAGCGTGTCGGCCAGCCGGCCCTTGATCGGCTCGAGGATGCGCTTGCCCTCGACGTGCTTGTACTCGCCCTTGTTGAAGTCGCTGGCCGAGCCGTAGTACTCCTTGAAGCGCGCGCCGTCGACCTCGACCGTCTGGCCCGGCGACTCTTCATGGCCCGCGAACAGCGAGCCGATCATCACCATCGAGGCGCCGAAGCGCACGCTCTTGGCGATGTCGCCGTGGTCGCGGATGCCGCCGTCGGCAATGATCGGCTTGGTGGCCACGCGCGCGCACCACTTGAGCGCGCTGAGCTGCCAGCCGCCGGTGCCGAAGCCGGTCTTGAGCTTGGTGATGCAGACCTTGCCCGGGCCGATGCCGACCTTGGTCGCGTCGGCGCCCCAGTTCTCGAGGTCGATCACGGCTTCGGGCGTGCCGACGTTGCCCGCGATCACGAACGCGCCCGGCAGCTTCTGCTTGAGGTAGCCGATCATGTTCTTCACGCTGTCGGCATGGCCGTGGGCGATGTCGATCGTGATGTATTCGGGCACCAGGCCTTGTGCCACCAGCTGGTCGACCGTCTCGTAGTCGGGCTTCTTCACGCCGAGCGAGATCGAGGCGAACACGCCCTTGCCCTGCATCTCCTTGACGAACTTCACGTTGTCGAGGTCGAAGCGGTGCATCACGTAGAAGTAACCGTTCTGCGCCAGCCAGAGGCAGATCGACTCGTCGACCACCGTCTTCATGTTGGCCGGCACCACCGGCAGGCGGAAGCTGCGGCTGCCGAGCACGACGCTGGTGTCGCACTCGGAACGGCTCTCGACGCGGCACTTGCGCGGCAGCAAAAGGATGTTGTCGTAATCGAAAATCTGCATGGACTGGCTCCTCAAAAATTTCGTCCAAAAAAAACGAATGAGCGCTTGGTCCGGCCGGTTCCCGTGTGCTTTCCCCCAAAGTGGGCG
>CAMLCW010000214.1 GCA_946478645.1 uncultured Variovorax sp. | reverse complement strand
CGGCACGGGCGTCGGGCCCATGGTGTCGGACGTGAAGGCGCTGCTCGCCGGCTGAGCGCATCGCTTGCCGGTGGCTCGCATCGACCCGGTTTCCCTCTCGCCGGCGGCGCTCGAAGCCCTCCGTTCGCGCAAGGGGGCCTTCCGCGTGGCGCTCATCCCGCCCGAGGTGCTGCACGCGCTCAATGAGGGGCTGCTCGAAACCGTCAACCTCAACGAATTCCTGGCGCTGGAGCTGCCGAGGCTTGCGCGCAACGTGGCGAGCCACATCGGCCTCGACGCCGGCAGCGAACGGCTGGTCGACACGCTTGCCATGCTTGGCGCCTTCAAGCCGATGCAGCGGCACGGCCACATTGCACGCGCGCTCTACGACCTGGCGGCGAGGCACGCCGAGCGCGATGCAGTCGCCCATCGGCTTGCCACGCATGCGAGCGACACGGCCCGTTGCTGGGCGGCGCAATGGATCGCCTTGTCGGGCCTGCCGCTCGCGGCCCAGCTGCATGCCGTGAAGCGCTTTGCCGCCGATCCGCATTTCGGCGTGCGCGAGATCGCCTGGATGGCCGTGCGCGATGCCACCATCGCTGCGCTCGACGAAGCGCTGGCGCTGCTGCAGCCCTGGACGGCCGATGCCGATCCGAACGTCCGGCGCTTCGCGAGCGAGCTCACGCGGCCGCGCGGCGTGTGGTGCGCGCAGATCGAGGCGCTCAAGGCCGAACCCTGGCGCGCGCTGCCGCTGATCGAGGCGTTGCGCGCCGACAGCAACCGCTACGTGCAGAACTCGGTGGCCAACTGGCTCAACGACGCGAGCAAGACCCAGCCCGAATGGGTCGACCAACTCGGTGCGCGCTGGCTGAAGGAATCCGACACGCCGGCCACGCGCTACATCGTTCGGCGCGCGTTGCGTTCGCTTGCCAAGGCGGCGTGAACAACAAAGAAAAAGCCCGGCACGGGGCCGGGCTTAGGGGCTTGAGAAAGAAGGCCGCGACTCAGGCGTAGTCGGCGAGCGCCTTCTTCATCTTCTTCATGGCCGCCACTTCGATCTGGCGGATGCGCTCGGCGCTCACGCCGTAGACGGCCGCCAGGTCGTGCAGCGTCATGCCGCCCGAACCGTCGTCGTTGACCTTGAGCCAGCGCTCTTCGACGATGCGGCGGCTGCGGTCGTCCAGCGCCTCGAGCGCGGTGGCGATGCCGTCCGTCGAGAGCCGGTCGCGCTGCTGCGATTCGAGCAGGGCGGTGGGCTCCTGCGTCGCGTCGGCCAGGTAGGCGATCGGACCGTAGGCTTCGTCGCCATCGTCGGACGGACCCGGGTCGAGCAGCACGTCGCCACCCGCCAGGCGGGTTTCCATCTCGAGCACTTCCTCGGGCTTGACGTTGAGCCGGGTCGCCATCTGCGACACCTCGTCGGGGCTCAGCGTTTCGCGGTGCGTGCCGTTGTCGGCCGCGGCCGAATCGGCCTTGAAGCCTTGCTTCATCGAGCGCAGGTTGAAGAACAGCTTGCGCTGGGCCTTGGTCGTCGCGACCTTGACCATGCGCCAGTTCTTCAGGATGTACTCGTGGATCTCGGCCTTGATCCAGTGCATGGCGTAGCTCACCAGCCGCACGCCCTGGTCAGGGTCGAAGCGCTTCACGGCTTTCATGAGGCCGACATTGCCTTCCTGGATCAGGTCGCCGTGCGGCAGGCCATAACCCAGGTACTGGCGCGAGATGGACACGACGAGGCGCAGGTGCGAGAGGATCAGCGCACCGGCCGCTTCGAGGTCGTTGTGGTCGCGCAGACGGCGTGCGAAGCCCTGCTCTTCTTCGAGCGTGAGCATCGGCAGGCGGTTGGCGGCCGAAATATAGGCATCCAGGTTGCCCAGCGGAGGCACCATCGACCAGGGGTTGGCGACGGCGAGCTGGTTGGCAGAGACTCCAGACAGCGTGGTCATCAGGGGAAACTCCTTTGTATTGGGCATATTAGCACTCGGTTAGAGAGAGTGCTAAGGCAAGGGTTCCCCATAAGTCTCTATCGCGCCGATAGTCAGAACTGTCGGCCGGCCGGAAAACGGACGCGCGGCGCCGTCCGACGCTGGCATTACCAGCGGATACCGAGGCGCAGGAAAAGCCGGGAAAGTACGAACAGGGGCCCCACCCACAGGTATTGGATGTCCTCGAAGAAAGAAGGTTTCCTGCCCTCGATCTTGTGGCCGATGAACTGGAAGATCCATGCCACCACGAAGATGGTGGCGGACAGCGGCAAGACAAGGTCTCCCATGGCATGCACGGCCGCCAGCAGCAGGGCGGTGCCGCCCAGCATGGTCAAGAAGAAGACCGGCGAGCGCAGCGTCGCGTAGTAGACCAGGCTCGCCGCGACGAAAGCGTAGGCCACCCAGGGGTGCAGCGCGAAGAGCAGCCCCACCAGGCTCAGCATGATCGCGGGGATCGCCACGTAGTGGATGCCTTCGTTGGTGGGGTGCCGGTGGCTCTCGCCATAGTGGGCAAGCAGGCGGTCGACCTTGCGGTCGGCTGCGGCCGTCGCGGCTTCGGCAGTGTGCGTCATCGTGGTCTCCGGATCGCCTGTCTGCGGCGAATCCCGCCATGGTGCTCCGGCGCCTGCGCAGTTGCAAGCGCTATCGAAACAATAGCAGCCGACCAATGGCCGCGGCCTGGTCAGCCGAGCAGCGCCTGGGCGAACTCGCGCGCGTCGAAGGTCTCGAGGTCCTCGAGCTTCTCGCCCACGCCGATGAAATAGACCGGGATCGGACGCTCGCGCGCGATCGCGCAGAGCACGCCGCCCTTCGCCGTGCCGTCCAGCTTGGTCACCACCAGCCCCGTGAGGCCCAGCGCCTCGTCGAAGGCTTTGACCTGCGCCAGTGCGTTCTGCCCGGTGTTGCCGTCGATCACGAGCAGCACCTCGTGCGGCGCGGTCGCGTCGGCCTTGGTGACGACGCGCTTGATCTTGCGGAGCTCGTCCATCAGGTGGATCTGCGTCGGCAGTCGGCCCGCGGTATCGACCAGCACCACGTCCTTGCGGCGCGCCTTGCCCGCGCTGACGGCGTCGAAGCTCACGGCCGAGGGATCGCCGCCTTCCTGGCTCACGATCTCGACCGTGTTGCGATCGGCCCAGACCAGCAGCTGCTCGCGCGCAGCGGCACGGAAGGTGTCGGCCGCGGCCAGCAGCACGGAGGCACCCTCGTTGGCAAGGTGCTTGGTGAGCTTGCCGATCGAGGTGGTCTTGCCCGCGCCGTTGACGCCCGCGACCATGATCACGGTCGGCGTGTACTGGCCGATGACGAGCGGCTTCTCGAGCGGGCGCAGCAGGTCGGCAATGGCTTCGGCCAAAAGCCGCTTCACTTGCGCCGCGTCGGTGGCCATCTGGCGCTTGACGCGGCCGCGCAGATCGTCGAGCAGGTATTCGGTGGCCTTGACGCCGGCGTCGGCCATCAACAGGGCCGACTCAAGCTCCTCGTACAGCGCCTCGTCGATCTGTGCGTTGACGAACACCGCCTGGATGCCGGTGCCGGTCTTGCGCAGGCCGGTCTTGAGCTTGTCGAACCAGCCCTTGCGCTCGGCGGTGACAGCCGCTTCGGCGATGAGGGCGGGTGTTGGCGCGGGTGCCGGGACCGGAACCGGGATCGGCGCGGGGGCCGGAGGAACCGGCGCGGGAGCTGGAATGGGTACGGGTGCCGGAATTGGCGCGGGTGCTGGTGCTGGAACGGGTGCTGGCGCCGGAATCGGTGCGGGGGCCGGAACCGGTGCGGGCTCGGCCACCGGTGCAGGCACCGGCTCGGCCACAGGCGCCGCAGGTTCCTCCGCAGCAGGCTTCGAGCCGAACCAGCTCGACGGAGAGAACACCGAACGCGCGGGGGCCGGCGCAGGCGCAGGCGGCGGCTCGGGCGTCGGCAGCGGCTCGGCGGCCGGGGTATCGGCGGGGGGTTTTTTCTTGAAGAAACTGAACATCGGGCGCTTTTTACAATCCGACCCATTCTATGAAACACCCCTCGCCACGTCGTGTTGCGTCTGGTGCGGTGCTGGCGATGGCGCTTTCGGCGCTCTGGACCATGCCTGCGCAGGCCCAGGCCACACCGGTTTCGGCCGCATCCCCTTCCACCGCCGCAGCATCGGCCCCGCGGCAGTTCACGCTTTCCAACGGCATGACGCTGCTGGTGCAGCCCGACCGTCGCGCGCCCACCGCGGTGCAGATGCTGTGGGTCCGCGTCGGCTCCGTCGACGAGGTGGACGGCACCTCGGGCGTGGCGCATGTGCTCGAGCACATGATGTTCAAGGGCACCAAGGAGATCAAGCCGGGCGAGTTCTCGCGCCGGGTCGCGGCGCTCGGCGGGCAGGAGAACGCGTTCACCACGCGCGATGCCACCGGCTACTACCAGCAGATCCCCGTGGAGAGCCTCGAGCAGGTGATGAAGCTCGAGTCGGACCGCTTCGCCAACAACCAATGGCCCGACGACGAGTTCAAGCGCGAGATCGAGGTCGTCAAGGAAGAGCGCCGCCTGCGCACCGAGGACCAGCCGCGCGCGCTGCTGGGCGAGCAGCAGAATGCGGCGGTGTTCATCGCCTCGCCCTACCATCGGCCGGTGGTCGGCTGGATGAGCGACCTCGACGCGATGACGCCCGACGATGCGCGTGCGTTCTTCCGCCGCTGGTACGTGCCCGCCAATGCCGCCCTGGTGGTGGCCGGCGACGTCGATGTCGAGAAGGTGCGTGCGCTGGCCGAAAAGTACTACGGCGCCATCCCCGCGCGCGCCATGCCCGCGCGCAAGCCGCGCACCGAGCCCGAACAGCGCGGCATCCGGCGCATCGAGTTCAAGGCACCGGCCGAGCAGGCCTTCGTGTCGCTCGCGTTCCGCATCCCGAAGCTCGATGACATCGAGGCCACCGACGGCGACGTGTGGGCGCTCGAAGTGCTGTCGGCCGTGCTCGACGGCTACACCGGCTCGCGGCTCGACCGCGCGCTCACGCAGGGTCCCGATCGCGTGGCCGATTCCGTCGGCGCTTACTCGGGCCTCGTCGGCCGCGGTCCGCAGCTCTTCTCGCTCGTGGGCGTGCCGGCGCACGGCAAGACCGCCGAAGCGGTCGAGGCGGCGCTGCGGGCCGAGGTGGCGCGCATCGCGAAGGAGGGCGTGGGCGAGGCCGAACTCGCGCGCGTCAAGACGCAATGGGTGGCCAGCCAGACCTACAAGCGCGATTCGGTCATGGCGCAGGCGCGCGAACTCGGCAGCAACTGGGTGCAGGGCCTGCCGCTGGACGCCAGCGCGCGCATCATCGCGAAGCTGCAGGCCGTGACCGCGGCCCAGGTGCAGGCCGTGGCCGCCAAGTACTTCGGCGACGACCAGCTCACGGTCGCCACCCTGCGCCCGCTGCCGGTCGAAGCCAAGCCCCGCGGCCGCGGCTTCGCGGCGCCGCAAGGCGAAATGCGCTGAAAGAAAGGCGCCCAACCCATGAAGCCCATCAAGACGCTCCTGCGTTCCGCGCTGCTCGGCGCCGTTGCAGCCCTCGCCGCGGTGAACGCCGCCCATGCGGCCCTTCCGATCGAGCACTGGACGCTTCCGAGCGGCGCCAGGATCTACCTCGTGTCCACCCATGCGCTGCCGATCGTCGACGTGCAGATCGACTTCGACGCCGGCAGCCGGCGCGATCCCGCGGCGCAGGCCGGCCTTGCGAGCGTGACCGCGACCATGGTCGAGAAGGGCGTGCGCGCGGGCCGCGACGGCGAGCCGGCGCTCGACGAAAACGCGCTCGGCGAGGCCTGGGCCGACCTCGGTGCGCAGTTCGACACCAGCGTCGGCAACGACCGCGCGAGCTATTCGCTGCGCACACTCGCGGAGCCCGCCCTGCTGGCCAAGGCCGTGGCGCTCGCTGCGCGCGAGATCGGCGAGCCGGCCTTTCCCGCCGATGTCTGGCAGCGCGAGCGCGAGCGCATCGGTGCGGCGCTGCGCGAGGCCAACACCAAGCCGGCCACCATCGCGGGGCGCGCGTTCTCGCAGGCCGTCTATGGCAGCCATCCCTACGGGCACGAGGTCACCGAAGCCACGCTCGCGCGCATCGACATCGAGGCCATGCGCGAGCACTACGGGCAACTCATCGTGCCGTGCCGCGCCAAGCTCAGCATCGTCGGGGCGGTGACGCGCGCCGAGGCCGAGGCCGTGGCCACCACCTTGCTCTCGCGCCTGCCCGGGCCCGAGGCCTGCACGGCGCTGCCCCCGATCGCGCCCGTCGAGGCGCTCACTGCGCCGAAGGACGAGCGCATCCCGTTCTCGTCGGCCCAGGCCCACGTGCTCTTCGGCCAGCCCGGCTACCCGCGCAACGACCCCGACCATTTCGCGCTCACGCTCGGCAACTATGTGCTCGGCGGCGGCGGCTTCGTCTCGCGGCTGACCAATGAAGTGCGCGAGAAACGCGGCCTGGCCTACAGCGTCTACAGCGGCTTTGCGCCGGGGCTTGGCGCGGGCGCATTCCGTGTCGGCTTCCAGACGCGCCCCGACCAGGCGGAAGACGCCGTGAAGGTCGCGCGCGAAGTGCTGGCGAATTTCGTGGCCGAGGGCCCGACCGCGAGCGAACTGCAGGCCGCGAAGGACAACCTCATCGGCGGCTTTCCGCTGCTGCTCGACAGCAACCGCAAGCTGCTCGGCAACGTGGCCAACATCGCCTGGCACGACCTGCCGCTCGATTACCTCGACACCTGGACCGCGCGCATGAAGGCTGTCACCGCCGCCGACATCCGCGCCGCGTTCGCGCGCAAGCTGCAGCCTGCGCGCATGGTGACGGTAGTGGTGGGCGGCGGCAGCGGCGGCAAGTGAAACCCGCGGTCCTCAGCGCAACGCGTGCGCGCCGCTGCGGGCCGCTTCACGCACCGCCGCCTTGAGCCGCTCGAGCAAAGCCGGCGCCGCGCGCGCCTGTTGCCAGTAAAGCGGCACTTGCAGCGCGGAGCCGGGCACCAGCTCGACGAGCGCACCGCTGCGCAGCGGCTCGGCCACCATGCTGGCCGGGTGCATGCCCCAGCCCATGCCGGCCAGTGCGGCATCGACGAAACCGTGCGCCGAAGGTAGCCAGTGCCGCGGCGTCTCGACGCTGCGGTGGCAGACGCGCCGCACCCAGCGCGCCTGCAGCCGGTCCTTGCGGTCGAACACCAGGCTCGGCGCGTTCGCGAGCGTGCGCGCGCCCACGCCCTTGGCGAAGTGCCGTCGCACGAACTCGGGGCTTGCGGCCGCCACGTAGTGCATGGTGCCGAGCGCCTCGCTGTTGCAGCCGGCCACGGGCTGCGCGAGCGCGGTGACCGCCGCCAGCACGGCGCCGCTGCGCAGCCGCTCGGCGGTGTGGTCCTGGTCGTCCACGGTCAGGTCGAGCAGCGCCGATGCTTCCTGTCGCGCGAAAGCCGCGGCCCCCGCCATGAACCATGTGGCCAGGCTGTCGGCGTTCACGGCCACGCGCACCGTGACCCGCTCGCCTTGCGCACCGCCCATGCCGAGCGCGGGCAGGGCATCGCGCAGTTCGTGTTCGAGCATGCCCACGCGCTCGACGTGGCGGCAGAGCTGCTGCCCGGCCTCGGTGGCGACGCACGGTGCGCCGCGCACCAGCAGCGCGCCGCCCGTGCGTTCCTCGAGCAGTTTCACGCGCTGCGAGACGGCCGAAGGCGTGACGTTCAAGGCCCGCGCCGCGCGCTCGAAGCTTCCTTCGCGCACCACGGCGGACAGGGCACGGAGGGCGGCGTAGTCGAGCATCGGTTGAGAGATTTAGTAAAACTGAACAAGGCTTAGGAAGTTTAGTTTGAATTAATCGGCACGCGGCGGCAAGCTCGGCGCCATGCCCGTCGAACAAGTCACCGCCGCCTTCGCCAACGGCCTCTTCATGAGCCTGGCGTTGATCGTCGCCATTGGCGCGCAGAACGCCTACGTGCTGCGCCAGGGCCTGCGGCGCGAGCATGTGAGCGCCGTGGTGGTGTTCTGCGCCGCGAGCGATGCGGTGCTGATCGCGGCCGGCGTGGCCGGCATGGCGCAGGCGCTGCAAGGCCGGCCGGCGCTGGCCGCCGTGCTCGCGGGGCTCGGTGCGCTGTTTCTCGGCGGCTACGGCCTTTGCGCGCTCTGGCGCTCGCGCCAAACGGGCGCGCTGCGCGCGGCCGCAGAGGGGCAGCCGCTCTCGCGCGCCGCGGTGCTCGCGCAGGCGGCGGGCTTCACCTTGCTGAACCCGCATGTGTACCTCGACACCGTGCTGCTCGTGGGTGGCACCGGGGCGCAGTACGCGGGCCCGCTCAAGGCGTGGTTCGTGGCGGGTTCGGCGCTCGCGAGCGTGCTGTGGTTCTCGGCGCTCGGCTTCGGTGCGCGCCGGCTCGCGCCGGTGTTCGCGCGGCCGCGCGCCTGGCAGGTGCTCGACATGCTGATCGGCGGCACCATGCTGCTGCTGGCCATGGCACTCGCGCGGCGCGCGATCGCCAGCCTGTAGGGCCGCCCTCGGCGGCGCGTTAAGCTTGCCGCATGCCCCAGAAGAAGAAAGCCGACGCCGCCCCGCGCACCACCGCCCGGTCGTCGCCCTCATCGCCGGCGCGAAAGTCCGCGCGGCCGCACGAGGTGCGCATCATCGGCGGCCAATGGAAACGCACCCGCCTTGCCGTGGCCGACAAACCCGGCCTGCGGCCCACGCCCGACCGGGTGCGCGAAACGCTGTTCAACTGGCTCGCGAGCCTGGCGGGCGTCGGCGGCGGCGAGCTGCCGGGCTGGCACTGCATCGACGTCTTCGCCGGCACCGGCGCGCTCGGCTTCGAAGCAGCCTCTCGTGGCGCCGCGAGCGTGCTGCTGTGCGAGCAGGATGCGGCGCTGGCCGCGCAACTGCAG
>CAMLCW010000213.1 GCA_946478645.1 uncultured Variovorax sp. | reverse complement strand
GCTCAAGGGCCGCGGCCTCGGCGGCAAGCAGCCCGGTGACCTGTACCTGCTGCTCGACATCGCGCTGCCCCCGGCCGGCGACGCGGCCGTGCGCAGTGCCTACGAGCAGCTCGCGCGGGCCTCGGCTTCGTTCAACCCACGCCAGCACCTGGGAGTTTGAGCATGGCGACAGTTACCGTGACCACGGCCGTGGGCACTTCGCATCCGCTCGCCGCGAGCGAACTCGCGCATGCCTGCGGCGCCGATACCGAATGGGTGGTGCAACTGGTCGAAGTCGGCATCGTCCAGATCGCCGCGGCCGAGCCGCCCGAGCAGTGGCGCTTTTCGAGCGCCGACCTGCAATGCGCGCTCGAGGCGCGCCGGCTCGAGCGCGACTTCGGCGTCGGCCTCGATGCTGCCGCGCTGATCATCGACTTGCAGCATGAAGTGCGGCGGCTCAAGGCGGTGCTGCGCGCGCACGGGCTCGGCTAGGCGTTCGGCCGCTTCCTGGGCTTGGACTTGGATTTTGGCTGCGGCTGGGCCTCGGCCTTCGCCGGGCTCGCCGCGGGCGGCGCTGCGATGCCATGCACCTGCTCGAGCCACAGCAGTCCGTCGACATGCGCCATGAAGCGATTCAGGTAGTCGGGCGAGAGTTCGTGCATGAGCACCAGCGCGCGATGCACCAGGTGGTGCGAGTTGAGCGGGCCGGCGTTCTCGGGCACCCGCGCGAGCGACTGCGTGATGCGGCGTTCGGCGCGCAGGCGCGTCCAGGTGCGGTTGAAGTAGCGCACGCCCTTGAGTTCAGGCCCGGCTGCGGCGGTGGCCGACGCAGCCGGCGCGATGCCGCCGGCCTCCGCGGCAACGGGTGCCGGCGCATGGCGCGCGATGTGGTCGAGCAGTTCCGCGAGCGCGCTGCGCGATGGCGGCGCGGCATCTGCGGCCGGTGCCGGCGCCTCATCGAGCGCGCGGCCGTAGGCATCGACCAGTACCGCCAACCGCGCATCGAGCAGCCGCCGCGCCTCGCCCTCGTGGCCGGCCGCGCGCCGCGCCATCGCCTCGATCAGGCGAAAGCGCACCGGGTCGCGCCGGTGCGCGCCTTGCGCGCGCCAGGCCTCGAGCGTGGCTGCGGCGTCGGTCATGCCGAGGCTACTCACGGGGCCTGCTGCCGGCATCGGCGGTCGGGCCGGGCTTGTGCCTCGGCGTCGGCGCCATCTCGACGCGCCGGTTCTTCGAGCGGCCTTCGGCATCGGCATTGGAGGCCACCGGCTGTTCCGCACCGAAGGCGGCCGCGAACACCGCGTTCGAAGGCACGCCCTCTTCGATCAGCGCCCGCGTCACCGTGAGCGCGCGCTGCGCCGACAGCTCCCAGTTGTCGGCGAACGGCCGGTTGCCGTCCTTCGACGCGCGCATCTGCCGGTCGTCGGTGAAGCCGCTCACCATCAGCACTTCGTCGCGCGCGCGCAGGTAGGCCGCCATCGGGCCCGCAAGGCTTTCGAGCACCTGCCGGCCCTCGGGCTGCAGGTCCGAGGAATTGAAGGCGAACAGCACGCTGCCGCTGATGCCGATGCGGCCGTCGCGCAAGGTCACGCGGCCCGCGGCCAGCGGCCCCGCAAGCGCCTTTTCGAGCGCCTCGCGGCGCTGGGTCTCGGCCTGGCGCTGCTGCACCTCGGCCTGCAGCTTCGCAGCCAGGTCGAGCTGCATGCCCAGCGCGCCGACGAGGATCAGCACGAAGGCGCCGACCATGCCCGCCATCAGGTCGCCGAACACCGCCCAGACCGGAACGCCGGGCTCCACGCCCGCGTCGATGTCGATGTCGTCGCTCATCAGATTTCGCCGGTCACCGCTACAGGCAACGCCACCGCAGGCCGGTTCGCGATCTGCTGCAGGTCGTCGACGATCTGCTTCTGCGACATGATGCTCAGGTCGATGACCTCGCGCGCCTGCGCCACGTAGTAGGCCAGTTGTTCGTCGCTGCGTTCGATCGACTTGCCGAGCGCACCTTCGACGCGCTGCAGGTGCGCCACCAGCTTCTCGTTCGATTCGCTGAACAACTGCACCGCATGGCCAAAGGCCTCGCCGAGGCTCGCCACCTCGACCGCGCTGCCGGTGACCTGCGCGGCCACTTCGGCCAGCCGGCCGGTGTCGGCCTCGACCTGCTCGGTGAAGCGGCTGCCGACGCGCTCGAGCACGTCGGCCGAGGCGCCGACCAGCGCATCGACGGCCGAGCGCTGCTCGGTCGAGGCATGGTTCACGGCATCGAGCAAGGTGCCCAGCGTTTCCATCAAGCGGCTGCGTTCCTCGAGCATCGCGTTGTCGCGCGCCATGCTGTCGGAGAGCTTCTGGCGCAGCTCGGCCACCACTTCGGCCGCGACGCGCGGCGCCTCGGAGGCGGCGTCGAGCAGCCGCGCGATCTCGGCCACGGTGTTGTTGGCATGGCTTTCGGCCTGGGCCGACATGCCGCGCGCGGACTCTGCCAGCGCCTCGAACAGCTGCTGCTGCCGGCGCTCGGCCTCGGCGCCGGCCTGCTGCCATTCCTGCTGCAGCGAGGCGGCCACTGCGCCCAGCGCCTGGGTCCATGCGGCCAGCCGCTCGGCATCGCGCGACGCGATCTGCGCCTCGAGGCCGGCATGGGCCTGGTCGACGCTGCGCAACAGCGCGGCCGCCTGCTCGCCGGCATCGGCCGCGGCCGCCGCGAGCGACTGCCTGGCCTCGGCGGCCCACTGCGCGCCGACGCGCTCGTGTTCGGCGAGCGCACGCTGCCAGCTGTCCGCGACCTCATCGGCCGTTTGGCCGAGGCGGGCCGAAACGCTCTCGACCAACGTGGCCGAGCGCTGCTCGAAGGTTTCGGCGAAGCGCTCCTGCGTGCCGCGCAGGTCCGCCACGAGCGATTGGGAGGCGCTGCGGTGCTCGGCCAGCGCGCCCTTCCAGGTGTCGGCCACGCCGGTGGTCGCGGCCTCGAAGCGCTCCGTGAGGCCGTCGAGCTGCTGCTGCACCGTGCGCGCGACGCTGTCGTGCAGCGAGGCGGTCTCGCGCGCGATGCCGGCCATGGTGGCCTCGACCACCGGCTGGATGGTCGCACCGGCGATGCGCGCGCTCTCGGTCAGGCTCTGCTTCAGCGAGCTGTCGACCGATGAAGCGAGGCCGGCGTACACCGCCTCGGCCTGGCTGTGGAACTGCGCCTGCCCGGCAGCGAGGCGCTCGTTCAGCGCCAGGGCCTGACGTTCCATGGTTTCCATCATGGCCTGCATGCGGTCGACCAGCTGCGGCATCAGCCGCGACTGCTGCTCGAGCAATTGGAACGAGGCCTCGCGCTGGTGCGCGCGCGAGTAGGGGCGCAAGCGCGTGGCGATGAGGCTGTCGAGCCGCTGCCCGGCCTGCAGCCGGTCGCGCCGGCACAGCGCCGAGGCCAGCCCCAGCATCGCGGACGCGGCCACGCCGGCCACCGAGGTGCCGAAGGCCAGCCCCAGGCCCTTGACCGGGGCCGAGAGCGAATTGCGGATCGCCTGCAGGTCGGTGGCGCTGTCGAGCGCGAGGCCGGTGCCGTTGAGCGTGACCACCATGCCCATGAAGGTGCCGAGCATGCCGAGCAGCACCAGCAGGCCCGAGAGGTACGGCGCCAGCGCCGGTCCGGGCAGGCCCACGCGCTCACCCTCCACGCGCAGCCGCACCGCATTGCGCAGCGACGGATGCAGCTGCGCCAGCCACGCACCCAGGTCGGCCGGCGGCGCGGTCAGGCCGTCGACGGCGCGCGCGAGCGTGGCGCTCGCCTGCCGGAAGCGGTGCAGCTCCAGACCGCCGATGACATAGAACACGCCGACGATCAGCGTGACGGCAAAAGCCAGCGCGTGCGAGCCGGCATACCCCGCGCCGACCCAGCACACCACGGCAAGGCCCGCGGCAAAGACGAAGTAGGGAAGAAATCTATTCATGGCACTCTTTGGGTTGCCTCATGCGAAGGGCATCGAGCAGCCCTTCGACGGGTTGGAATCGGAAGTCCAGTTCGGCCAGCAGCACGTTCCGGATGTCGTTGTGGAAGGCGTCGAGCCAGGGCCCGGGCGGGCCAGGCGCTTCGGCCGGGTCCGGCGCTGCCGAATCGGCGGGCCGCAGGCGCTCGAAGTGCTTTTCGAGCAGCCCGGGCACGGCCGCGAGAAAGCTGCGCTCGCGCGGCGCGAGCACCTGCTCCATCACCACGTCGACCGACGCGAGCCGCGCCATGGCGGGCGAACGCGCCGCCAGCCGCGCGCGCAACCGTGCGCGCAGCGGGCCGACGGCCGCATCGAGCGCCTGTTGCTGGGCGAGGTAGCGCCGTCGGTAGGGCGTGAAGTCGGGTTCGGCGTCGGCGTTCTTGCCGCCGCGCCGCCAGGTGGCGTCTTCGGCAATGGCCTTGGCCAGTGCCGTGCGCACGCGGGCACATTCGCGTTCCTCCGCGCCCGGTGCGCTGCGGCCGGCCGAAGGCAAGCCGGAGGCGCCGCCGTCGAGCGCCGCCGAGAGCGAGATCGCATCGGTCCAGCCGAACCACTGGCTCAGCTGGTCGGCCGTGGCCTGGCGCGGTTCCCGCACGTCGGCCTGGGCGAGCCCGAGGAGCAAGCGAACGAGCGCCGAATCGCTGAAGGCCGTGCGCCGCTGCTGTGAAACTTGCCCCATGAACGCCAGAACGCAAAACCTGGCAGTCTACACCGGGCCCCCGCGCGGGCGGCTCGCGCAGGCAGCCACTAAAGCAACCGCCGGTAACGCCGGCGGCGCCGTTGGCGGGGTCAGAGTCCGTTGCTGGTGTAGCGCGGCATCCGGCTGTAGGCGGGCACGGCGGCGATGGCGGCGGTCAGCGCGGCGACGTCGGCCTGCGGGATCGCGTACATGCCGGCGTACACCTTGGCCGCGATCGGCTTGGCGACCACGCGGATGGGGTGCGAGGGAACGTCGCGCCCCTTCGCAGCCAGCGTATAGAGCGCCTCGGCGATGTAGCCCATGGCTTCGTTCTCGTAGCCCGAATGTTCGCCGAACGCCAGCATGTCGAGGTGGGCGTGCGTCGCTTCGTGGAACACCACCGCGCGATCACGCTCGTCGAGAACGTTGAGGTTCTCTGACACGTCCATCACGGCAAAGCGCATATCGTATTCAGCGGCGTTGCCCGCACTCACGCTGGACCCAACGCGAATCTTGCCTGCGGTGATCGCGTCGGCTACGTCGTGGTAGGCGCGCGGCCAAATCCGCAGCGAGCCAATGGCGAAGTTGTGGCGCGCGATGAATTTGTCGTGCCTCAGGATGTTGACCACCTGTGCGGTGAGCGTCTCGGGATCGGACATGGAGCGACTTTCATTGGTGGATTGAAGTCGGGAATTTTGTCCAACGCCGTCCGGCGCGACCATATGCTGTTCGTGGTGCCATGGGGTCTGGCGGCTCCGGCAAACGGCCGGTCTGCGTGCCGACGCCGGCCCAAAAAAGCAAAAGCCGGACGGTGCTGTCGCACTGTCCGGCTCTGGCTGTCTTTGCTTTCCGGAGCGCCGGCCACCCAAGGGCGTCGGCGCTCTGCCCGCCTGTGAATTACAGGCCGGCTTGGCGCGTGAAGCTGCGTGCCTGCTCGGGGATCACGCTGCCGGCGAAGGCTTCGCGGCGCAGGTTCTGGCCGGGCGCGTGGGCAGCGGCCACGGCTTCGTTGCGCACGGCAGCGCGGTCGGTGGCGCTGGCGAGCACCGGGGCCACGCCGGCCGAGGCGACTTCGCCGTAGACATTGCCTTCACGGGCAGCGGCAGCGGCTTGCGGCGCGATGTCGGCGCGGCTGTAGCCGGAGGTCAGGGGCTGCACGCCCTCGTAGGTTTCTGCGTGGGCGCCAGCGGCGGCGAGCAGGGAGAGAGCGGCGGCGGCGAGGATGTTCGAGGTCTTCATTTCAGGTTCCTTCTTGGTTTCGACTTTGGATGCCTTGAAGTTTGCACCACAAACCAAGGGAAAACCCTCAACGAATCGAACCGCAGTGTTCATGAAACTGAAACAATGACGCGGAACTTTCCTGCGCCGAAGCGGAAAGTCGCAGCTGAAGTAAGAATTTTGCCTCACTCGACCGGCTGGCGAGTATCGCGCAACCGGCCCAACCCCTGTCGGCCGGCAGCCGGAAGTTCGACTTACAGCGCAGCCTTGCGCAGGAGGCTGCGCGCCTGCGCGGGGATCATGCTCCCGGGGAAAGCTTCAGGGCGCAGGTTCTGACCCCGCGCGTGGGCAGTCGCCACGGCTTCCTTGTACACCGTGGCACGATCAACGCTGCCGGCCCGCACCGGGGCCACGCCGCCCATGGCGAGGTCGCCGTAGAGATTGCCTGCACGCGCGGCAGCCACGGCCTGACGCTCGACCTCTGCGCGGCTGTAGCCGGAGGTCAGCGGATGCACACCCTCGTAGGTTTCTGCATGGGCGCCTGCGGCGGCGAACAGGGACAGAGCAGTGGAGAGAAGAATGTGGGTGGACTTCATTTCGATTTCTTTCTTGACTGGGCTTTGGATGATTTCGAGTCTGCCCGATAAAACGGGGGGCCCTGGCACATCCAACCCCAACAGCTCCTAAATGGAGCCATATCACCCCCATAAGAGCACAAAGTCACATTCCCCGAGAGCTCCACTCATTTGAAACACGCCGGGAGCGTGCGCCCTCCGTCACCGGCACGCGCTCACGAGCGCGGCCAGCCGCGCAGCAGCGTCCGGATCGCGACCGCGCCGCTCGCCTTGACCTCGGCCCGGTAGGCGCCGACGAGCGCCTCGCGCTCGGCTCCTGCCTGCGCATCGCTGCGCCAGGCGAGCAGCGCCGCCGCATCCGCATCGGGGAGCGCCGCGAGCAGCGCCTGCGCGAGTTGCCGTTCGAACGCCTGCGCCACGATCAGCAGGTTGCGCGGGCGCGGCGAGGTGACGCCGCGCGACCACAGCGTGTCGAGCGCCATGTCGAGCGTGGCATCGGGCAGCGCCGTGTACTGGCCCGCATTGCCGCGCGCGAGCTGCTTGACCACCGCGCCCAGCAGCAGCTGGCTCGAGAAGTCGACCTCGCGCAGTTCGACCATGGCCATGCGTTCGAGCAGTTCGGTGCGCACCGCATCGGCGGGTTTCGCATGTTGGCGCTGGATGAAGGCGGCCTTGGCCGCTTCGTCCATCGCGGCATGGTCGGCGCGCAGCTTCGCGAGCCGCGCGAGTGCCGCCTGCACCTGCGGCCCCGGTGCCGCGCCGCCCTGCCCGGCCACTGCCACTTCCTGCCGGATGGCCTCGACCGAAGCGGCCACGTCGAAGGCACGGGCCGCGGCCTGATCGAGCGCAGCGAACGCCTTGCCGGCAATGGCTTGGTCGGGCGGCTCCAGCAACTGGTGCGCGTCGCGCGAGACGGCGCCCGGCGCATAGGCCGCCTGGTAGCGCGCCTGGACGCCTTCGAACAGCATCAGCGCCTCGGCCCGGCCTTGCGCGCGCGCCTGCGCCGGCGCCAGGAGCACGGCCGCACCGAAGAGCCACGGCAGTGCGGAAAGAAGAAGAACGGATCGCCGACGAACGGAGTGAAAGCACATGGCGCCATTATTGGCGCCATGCCCCTCAGGCCGGGGCGAGCTCCGCGCGCAGCCGCTTGGCCGCGGCCACCATGTTCGCGAGCGCCGCCTCGGTCTCCGGCCAGCCGCGGGTCTTGAGGCCGCAGTCGGGGTTGATCCAGAGGTTGGCGGGCGGCACCACGGCGGCGGCCTTGCGCATGAGGCGCACGATCTCGTCGACCGAGGGCACGCGCGGCGAATGAATGTCGTAGACGCCGGGGCCGATCTCGTTCGGGTAGCGGAAGCCGCCCTCGCCCTCGCCCGGGCCGCCGAGGCCGCCGAACCCGCGCAGCAGCGCCATGTCGGAGCGGCTGGTCTCGATGGTGATCACGTCGGCGTCCATGGCCGCGATCTCGGGCAGGATGTCGTTGAATTCCGAGTAGCACATGTGGGTGTGGATCTGCGTCTCGTCGCGCACGCCCGAGGCACTGAGACGGAACGCGCGCGTGGCCCAGGCCAGGTAGGCCGGCCAGCCCGCGCGGCGCAGCGGCAGGCCCTCGCGGATCGCGGGCTCGTCGATCTGGACGATGCCGATGCCCGCGGCTTCGAGGTCGGCCACCTCGTCGCGGATCGCCCAGGCGATCTGCTCGCAGGTGACGCTGCGCAGCTGGTCGTCACGCACGAAGGACCACTGCAGGATCGTCACCGGCCCCGTCAGCATGCCTTTCATCGGCCGCCTGGTGAGGCTCTGCGCGTAGGCGGTCCATTCGACCGTCATGGCCGCGGGGCGCGACACGTCACCGAAGATCACCGGCGGCTTCACGCAGCGCGAGCCGTACGACTGCACCCAGCCGTTGGCGGTGAACGCAAAGCCGTCGAGCTGCTCGCCGAAATACTCGACCATGTCGTTGCGCTCGGCCTCGCCATGCACCAGCACGTCGAGGCCGAGTTCTTCCTGCTTGCGAACCGCCAGCGCGATTTCGGCGCGCATCTTCTCGCGGTAGCCGGGCGCATCGAGCTCGCCGCGCCTGAAGGCGGCGCGTGCGGCACGGATCTGCGGCGTCTGCGGGAACGAACCGATGGTGGTGGTCGGCAGCGCAGGCAACGCGAAGCGGGCGCGCTGCAATGGCTGGCGCTGCGCGAAGCCGGAACCGCGGCGGTCGTCGCCCGCCACGCTGCGCGCGAGCCGCAGCGCCACGTCGGCGCGGTGCACGCGTGCGCTGGTGCGGCGTGCCGCCACCGCCGCGCGGGCGCTGCGGAGCGCGTCGGCCACGCTGTCTTCGCGGTCGTCGAGCACGGCACGCAGCACGCGCAGTTCATCGAGCTTCTCGACGGCGAAGGCCAGCCACGACCGCAGATCGGCATCGAGCTTGTGCTCG
>CAMLCW010000212.1 GCA_946478645.1 uncultured Variovorax sp. | reverse complement strand
CGACCGCCCACGGCTTCAGGTTCGGCGTGACGCCGGCGGTGTAGCGCAGCGCCTCATCGAGCGATTCCGCCTTGCGGTCGCCGATCTCTTCCGCCGAGATGACCGAGACCGACTGCTGGTTCTCGATCAGCGCGGTGTCGGTCTTGGTGGCCGTGGCGCTGCGCCTGGCGACATAGCCCTGAACACGGCCGGTGGGGGTTTCGCGCTCGACCGCGGCGGTCACCGTGACGGGTGCCAGCGTGGCCGCGCCGGCCGCACCGGCGGCGGCGTCGCGCGTCGCCGGCGCGGCCGACCTGCGCAGCGCGTAGGCGCCGCTGCCCTGCCCCACCGCTTCGTAGCCGCTGCCGCGCAGCAGCTGCTCGAAGCCCTGCTGCACCGTGTAGCGTCCGCGCAGGCCATTGCTTCGCAGCCCGGCAAGCAGGCCAGGCTCGAACACCAGCTGCACGCCGGTGTCGGCGGCGTATTGCGCCAGCACGTCGGCCAGGGCACCGCCCCCGATGGCGTACGACTGCGCTGCGGCGCCCGCCGGCTCGGCGGCGAACACCGGCGCTGCCGCCGCCAGCACGCAGGCGCCGGCCGCGCCCAGTGCCGTGCGCAGGGCCGCGCCTGCGATGGCCGCGGTGAATGTCTCGATATGCCGCTTGCGGCTTGCGTGCTGCGCTCCCATGGCTTCCTGCTCCTGTGACGTCTTCGGTGGTGGAGGGACGCATCGGTCTCGATGCGTCGTTCCCCTGCTCACCGGACGAGACGGAAAAAGTGATCACCTTCCGCGCAGATTTTTTTCTTGTCTGGGCGTACGCCAGTCATTCCGCCGGTGACGGTCGCGGCCCCACCGTGACCCAGTAGCGCGTGGTTCGCTCGATGCGCAGCGGCAGCGAGCACGCCAGCAGGTCGAGCCCGGCGTCGGTGTCTGCCAGCGACACGGCACCGGACACCCGCAGTTCAGCGACAGCAGGGTCGCAGCGCAGCATGCCGCTGCGGTACCGGCTCATCTCGGCCAGCACGTCGGCCAGCCGCATGTTCCTGGCGAGCAGCATCCCGCGCTCCCAGAGCGCAGCGCTTTCTTCGACGCGCGCGTCGGTCCCGATGCGCCCGGCATCGAAGTCGGCCTGCGCGCCGGCGCGCAGCACGCGCGTCGCGCCGTCCGCGGCGCGGATCTCGACCGCATCCTCGAACACCGCGACGCGCGTCTTGCCGTCGTCATCGAGGCGGCGCACGCTGAAGCGCGTGCCCAAGGCGCGCACGGTGCCCTCCGGCGTCTGCACCAGGAACGGCCGCTCGACCGGCGACGGATCGGCGTGCGTGGTGACGAGGATTTCGCCCGCGCGCAGCTGGATGCGCCTTTCTGCGGCGCTGAAGACGATGTCGACCGCGCTCGCGGTGTTGAGCACCAGCCGCGAACCATCGGCCAGCGTCATGGCGCGGCGCTCCCCGCGCGCCGTGGCGACGTCCGCGACCCATTCATGCCAGGGTCTGCGATGCCATGCGAGCCAGCCGGCCGGCACCGCGAGCAGCAGCAGCGGGCCCAGCGCGCCGAGCGCACGGCGGCGCCCGGGCCGCTGCAAGGCGCGGAACGCGTCCTTGCCGATGGCCGGCGGCACCTGCGAGAACACACCGAGCAGCGCCTCGGCGCGCGACCACGCCGCCGCGTGCGCGGGACTCTGCCGGCGCCAGCCCTCGAAGTCTTCCTTCACCTTCGGCGCATCGCCGCCATAGCGCAGCGCCAGGACCCAGTCGGCGGCCTCGCCGAGCAGCGCCGGGTCGGGCGCGGCCTGCGGCTGCTGGTGCTGGTGCTGCGGCTCCTGCATTCGCTGACCGCTTCTCACGCGACGGACATGCAGGCGACGAGCGCCTTGTGAATGTGGCGGCGCACCGTGATCACGGGCATGGCCATGCGGTCCGATATCTGCTGCAGCGTGAGTTCGTCGAACTGCGCGAGCAAGAAGACCTGGCGCGTGCGCGCCGGCAGGCTCGCGAGCATCGCCTCGATGCGCAGCAGCGACTCGACGATCAGCAGCCGCGCTTCGGGCGACGGCGCTTCCGGCTCTGGCAGGTGCGCGATCGCTTCGAGATACGCCCGCTCGACCTCGCGCCGACGCCAGTGGTCGGCCACCAGTCCCTTGGCGACATGGGTCAGGAAGGCGCGCGGTTCATCGCCGAGGCTCGCGCTGCTGCGCGAGGACGCCATCAGCCGCACGAAGGTGTCGTGCGCCAGGTCGGCCGCATCGCAGGCGTCCCCGAGCCGGCGGCGCAGCCAGGCCTGCAGCCAGCCGTGGTGGTCGCTGTAGAGAACTTCGATGGGCTCGAGGGGTGGGCGCGCCGCGGACATGGAGGGATTCCGCGAAGCGGTCCCGTGAAAGTGGATGAGAATCGTTTGCAATTATATTGCCCGATTCGATGCCGCCTTCAGTGAGTGAATGGCAATTGCTACGCGTGGCGCTCGTTCGGCACGGTCGTTCCCCGCATGGCGCGCTGCCAACTCGCCGGCCGTCCCACGAAGTCGGCAAGCGCATCCACGAAAGCCTTCAACCGGGCGCTGGGTCGCGGCAGCGCCCGCACCAGATGAATGCCGGTGACATCGGCTGCCGGCAATCCATCGGGGTGCAACACGACCAGGGCGCCTGCCCCGATGTCGTGTCCCACCACCCAATCCGGCAAGCGAACGATGCCCGCTCCAGCGACCGCAGCCTGCCGCTGGGCATCGAAGTCGTCCGCTTCGAAGACGCAGTGGCCATACTGCAGATCGTCCCCCAGGACTTCGCGCCATCCCAGCGGACTCTGGCTCCGCCGCTTGTCGATCAAACGGTGATTGGCCAGTGCACTCAATGACTGCAGGGCGCCGTGACGTGCCACGTAGTCGGGCGATGCGCAGATGACATACGTCTGGTCCGCGAGCTTGGTGCTGATGAGCGAACTGTCGGGCAGGTGGCCGAAGCGAATCGCCAGGTCGATTCGCTCCGTCGTCGGATCCGCGAGCCGCTCCGTCAGGTCCAGTTCCACGCTCAGGCCGGGATGCGCCTGGAACATCTGCGCAAGGCAGGGAACCACATACCGTCGCCCGAAGGTCGGCAGGCAGCTCACACGCAGAACGCCCTCTACGGCGGCTTCGAACGAGATGACCTCGCTGCGCGCATCGGCCAGGTCGCTGAGGATCTTCACCGCGCGGCAGAACAGGAGATTGCCAGCATCGGTGGGCTGCAGCTTGCGCGTCGATCGCGTGAACAGCGAGGCCTTCAATTCCTCTTCGAGCGCATCGATCTGGCGCGCCACTGACGACACCGCAACGCCGCGGCGCCTGGCAACGGCGGAGAAAGAACCTGCGCGCACCGTGTCGACGAAAACCTCCAGGTTCTCCATCGTGCGACCCTGACTCATATTTGCGTTCCTTGCGAAGATGTTTCGCGGGCCGAGGGATTGTTCCCCAAGCACGGCCCTCTTACGATTCTCCCGGCTTCGGCAGATTTGAGCAAGAAAGGCAAAGGAGACCTATGTCCACGCACTACGACAAGCTGTTTCTCTTCATCGATGGAGAGTGGATCGACAGCCAGGGCCGCGACACGTCGGCCGTGCTCAACCCTGCAACGGGCGCAGTCATCGGCCATGTGCCCCACGCACGTGAAGAGGACCTGGATCGCGCCCTTCAGGCAGCCGACCGTGGCTTTGCGGTCTGGCGCAAGACGTCTGCCTACGATCGCGCCAACGTCCTTCGCCGAGCGGCAGGCTTGCTGCGCGAGCGGGCCGATGGCATCGCCAGGCAATTGACCCTGGAGCAAGGCAAGGCGCTGCATGAAGCGCAGTACGAGTTGGCCAGCTCGGCCGACTACTTCGAATGGTTCGCCGAAGAGGGACGCCGGGTGTACGGCCGCACGGTGCCTTCCAGGCGTCCGGAGGTGCACCAGCGAGTGCACAAGGAACCCATCGGCCCCGTCGCGGCTTTCGCGCCCTGGAACTTCCCGGCCATCACGCCCAGCCGCAAGATCGCCGCCGCGCTCGCAGCGGGGTGTTCGTTGATCATCAAGCCAGGGGAAGAATGCCCCGCGACGGCCCTGGCCATTGCCCGGGCGCTCGACGACGCCGGCCTGCCGAAGGGTGTGTTGAACGTGGTGTTCGGCATGCCCGGCCTCATCTCGCGCCACCTCATCGAATCGCCGGTGATCCGCAAGGTCTCGTTCACCGGCTCTGTGCCCGTCGGCCGACTGCTCGCGGCGCAGGCCGGACAGGCGCTGAAGCCCATCACGCTGGAACTCGGCGGGCATGCGCCTGTGCTGGTGTTCGCCGACGCCGATCTCGACTCGGCGGCGAAGCTGCTTGCAGCCAACAAGTTCCGCGGCACGGGGCAGATCTGCCTTTCACCGACACGCATCCTCGTGCAGCGCCCCGTCTACGAGGCCTTCCTGGCGAAGTTCGTCG
Organism: uncultured Variovorax sp.; assembly: GCA_946478645.1. The sequence goes on along the minus strand of CAMLCW010000212.1, from coordinate 4,450 downwards.
CCGAAACCACGGAACTGCGGATCGGCGATGGCCTCGATCCGCAGACGCAGGTCGGACCGGTGTCGAACGAGCGGCGCATCGAGGCCATCGCGGCGCTCGTGGCGGACGCCCGCGCATGCGGCGCCACGGTGCGTGCCGGCGGCGAACGCATCGACCGCCCCGGCCTCTTCTGGCAGCCGACCGTCCTCACGGATGTTCCGGCGCATGCGAAGGTCATGCATGAAGAACCTTTCGGGCCGCTGGCCGTGGTTATGCCCTTCGACACGATCGACGAAGCGCTGGCGGAGGCGAACCGCCTGCCCTACGGGCTGGCCGCGTACGCCTTCACGGAGTCGGCTCGCACCGCTGTGCGCGTGGGCAACGAGCTGGAGGCGGGAATGATCGGCATCAACCACGCGCAAATGATCGTGTGCGAACTGCCCTTCGGCGGCATCAAGGACAGCGGGCACGGCTCGGAAGGCGGCGCCGAAGGCATCCAGAGCTACCTGAACACCAAGTTCATCAGCCAGATCTGAATCGGCATCCGACGAAAAGAACAGGAGACAGACATGACATCGACGAACCGTGCCCGATCGTTGGGCGGCTTGGCCGCGCTGTTTGCTGCGGCGTGCCTGCTTTGCAGCAACGCCGCTGCGCAGGACACCTATCCCAGCAGACCCATCACGCTGGTCGTTCCCTTTCCGGCAGGTGGCGTCACGGATGTCGTGGCGCGCGAGCTCGCGCATCGCCTCGGTGCGTCGCTCGGGCAGCCGGTGGTGGTCGAGAACCGTGCAGGCGCGGGAGGAAACATCGGCACGCAGGCGGTCGCGCGGGCTGCGCCGGACGGCTACACCTTGGGCGTGCTGACTGTCAGTGCGTTGTCCATCGGGCCGCACCTCAGCCGCAAGTTGCCTTTCGATCCCTCGCGCGACTTCACCCCCATCACCAACCTGGTGACGACGCCGGGCGCGCTGATCGCGGCGCCCACCACACCGTTCAACAGCTTCTCGGAGTTCGTGAAGTATGCAAGGGCCAATCCGGGCAAGGTCACCTACGCCAGCGTCGGGCCCGGTTCGATCCCGCACCTGACAGCAGAAATCCTGGCCAAGACGGTGAAGGTCGAGATGGTGCATGTGCCCTACAAGGGCGCTGCGCCCGCGATGCAGGACCTGATGGCAAGTCATGTCGACCTGTCGTTCGAGACCTCGCTGGTCACCACCATGACCTACCACGCCAGCAAGCGGATCAAGGTGCTGGCCATCACCGGCCCGAGCCGCGTCAGCGTGCTGCCGGATGTGCCCACGGTGGCCGAGTCGGGCTATCCCGGATTCGGCGTACAGGGCTGGTTCGGGTTGCTCGGCCCGCGTGGCCTGCCCGCTGCCACCGTGGAAAAACTGAACGCCGCCGCAGTGAAGGCCTTTGCCGATCCTGCCCTGCGCAGCCGGCTCGACCAGCTTGGCATGCAGCCCGACACCGGCAGCCCGCAGCAGTTCCGGCAGTTCCTGGCGCAGCAGGACAAGGCATGGGCAGCATCGGTCAAAGGCCTGAACATCACCCTCGAATGAAAGAGAAAGAAGCAATGCAAGCGATCGTTTTCGACGACTTCGGAGACCCGGACGTGCTGGTCCTGCGCGAGACCGCTCGCCCGGAGGTCAGGCCCCACGACCTGCTCGTTCGCAACGTGTCGATCGGCGTCAATCGCGCCGACATGTCGCACCGCAAAGGGGCCTATGGCCGTGCCTACTTCGGCGACTCCGACATCATGGGGCTGGAGATCGCCGGCACGGTGGTCGAGACGGGGCCCGAGGTGCAGGGCTACTCGGTGGGCGATCGCGTCATGGGTATCGTGGGCGGCGGGGCCTACGCCGAGTTTTCTCGCATCGACCACCGCATGGCGATGAAGGTGCCGGAAAGCCTCAGCCTGGTCGACGCCGGTGGGGTCGCCGAAGTGTTCGTCACCGCACACGAGGCGCTCTTCCATCTCGCGCGTCTGCAGCCCGGCGAGTCGGTGCTGATCCATGCTGCGGCCGGCGGGGTGGGATCGGCGGCAGTACAGCTGGCACACGCGGCCGGCGCGCGCGTGTTCGCCACGGCGAGCGGCGACAAGCACGAGGCCGTCATGGGGTTTGGAGCCGATGAGGTCATCGACTATCGCACCGACGACTTCCAGGCCGCGGTGACCGAGAAGACCCAGGACAAAGGCGTGGACGTCCTCGTCGACTTCGTCGGAGCGCCCTACCTGGCGCGCAATGTGCGATCGCTGGCGGTGGGCGGCCGCATGGTGATCGTGGGGCTCCTCGGCGGCTTCGAAGGTGCAGCGCTCCCGATGGATGCAGTGCTGTATCGGCACCTGCAGATCTTCGGTACCGTCATGAAATCGAGGACGTCCGAAGTCAAGCAGGCGATGACCCGACGCTTCGCACAACGGTGGCTCGAAGCGCTGGCGACCGGTGCGATCCGGCCGGTCATCGACAGCAAATATCCGCTTGCAGAGGCCGCGCAGGCGCATCGGCGCATGGAGTCGGGCGACAGCGTCGGAAAGATCCTGTTGCTGCCTTCACAGGGCTAGGCGCCCTGCGCCGCGGCCACGCATTCGATCTCGAGCAGCATCCGCGGGTCCGGCAGCGCCGCCACCACGCAGGTCGTGCGCGCCGGGTACGGGGCGGGGCCGAACGCCTTCGCGTAGCGCTCGTTCATTTCGCGCACGTCCTCGGCGCGCGTCAGGAGCATGTTGACCTTGATGATCGAGCGCATCGAAGCGCCGCCGCGCGCCAGGATCTGCTGCAGGTTCGCCACCGCCTGGTCGAACTGCTTGCCGAAATCGTCCGTGTCGATGCCGCCGCCCGGGTGGTAGCCCGGGGTACCGGAGACGAACAGCAGATCACCCAGCCGTGCCGCGGCGGACAGCGGCGGGGACGGCATGTCGGCCGCGGGCGGGAAGTACTCGATGGTTGCCATGGTGAAGACCTTGTGGGGAGTGGAACGCAAAAGCAAGTATCACCCCACCTTCCGCACCGCCCGAGCGAATGCCTGCACCACGGCAGGCTGCGGCCCCGCACCGCGCCGCGTGAAGAGCCCCAGCGACGGCAGCGCGACGGCCGGCCCCACGCGCAGGCGCCGCACCTCGCCGCGCGCGACCTCGTCGCGGGCATGGTCCAGGCGCACCGCACAGAGCAACGTCGGGTCGAGGCGAAGCAGCGCGCCGATGGTGACCGAGGACATCGCCTCGACGGCCGCTTCGGGCGGATCGACGCCTTCGTTGACGAACGCGGTCATGAAGGCCTGGCGCACCAGCGTCTCCTTCGGCGGTGCCACCCAGGCGGCGGCGCGCAGCTCGGACCAGCGCAGGCCGCGCCGCCGCGCGAGCGGGTTGGACACGGCCGCGAGCACGCAGAGCTGGTCTTCCACCAGCACCTCCGACTGCAGCAGCGGCAGCTGGTCGCCGGCCATGAGCTCGGGCGTGATGGCGCCGAAGACGCAGTCGAGCTCGCCGTCGAGCAGGCGCTGGATCAGTTCGCGCACGCGGCCCTCGGTGATGCGCACCGCGGTGCCGGGCATGCGCGCGCGCAGCTGCACGATGGCGGCGGGCACGGTCGCCGTGACCGACGGCGCGCCCAGGCGCAGCACCGCGGTGGCGCCGCCGCCAAGCGCCGCCAGGTCGTCGCCGATGCGGCCGAGTTCGTTCAGCACCACGCGCGCGCGGTAGATCGCCGCCAGGCCGAGCGCATTGGCGCGCACGCCCTGGTGACTGCGCTCGAAGAGCCGCGCGCCGAGCGCGCCTTCGATCTCGCCGAGCATCTTGCTGATGGCGGGCTGGCTCAGGCTGAGGCGCGTCGCGGTGCCGCGCACGGTGCCGGCATCGCCGAGCGTCACCAGCAGTTCGAGATGCCGCAGCCGCAGGCGGCGCAGCAGGTAGTCGGTGCCAGGGGCCATGTGTCTCTCCAGGGCGATCACCCCGAGTGATCGCCACCTCACGATTTTTGAATTTTCAGGAATAGTGCCGGGCGCTATTGTCGGCCGCATGAACATGGCGCAAGACAGGGTTTCCGCAACCACGCACGCGACAGGGCCCCTGCAGGGCGTACGCGTGCTCGACCTCGGGCAGTACATCGCCGGCCCGGGCGCGGCCATGGTGCTGCGCGAGCTCGGCGCCGCCGTGACCAAGGTCGAGCCGCTCGCCGGCGACCAGGCGCGGCACATCGGCCGCTACGGCGAATCGATGATCCGTGCCTACAACCGCGGCAAACGGTCGATCGCGCTCGACCTGCGCAGCAACGCCGGCAAGGAAGCGGCCTGGCGCCTGATCGAGGCCAGCGATGTGGTGATCCAGAACCTGCGCCCCGGCGTGGTCGACGCGCTGGGGCTCGGCCCGAAGGCCGTGCGCGCGCGCTTTCCGCGCATCGTGTATCTGTCGATCTCCGGCTTTCCGGCGCGCAGCGCCTCGCGCGATCGGCCGGGCTACGACATCGCG
>CAMLCW010000211.1 GCA_946478645.1 uncultured Variovorax sp. | reverse complement strand
CGCGGGCTCCAAGTACCAGGCGCTCACCTTCCTGCCGCTGGTGGCGCTGTTCGTCGTTTGGCACGAGCGGCGGCCCCGGGCCTGGGCGCTCGCGCTGGCCTGCTTCCTCGTGCCGTGCATCTACTGGTACGCGCGCAATGCCGTCATGACGGGCGATCCGTTCAACCCGATCGGCGCGCGCGTGTTCGGCTTCACCGACTGGATCCCGGCCGACTACGTGCAGCAGGTCGCCGACGTGCGCGACCATGCCGCGCGGCCCAACGTGCTGATCTGGGCCGTGTTCCTCGCGCCGTTCAGCATGCTCTGGAAGCGCTCGCCCGCGCTGCGCGCCGCGGGCTGGTTCAGCTTCTATTCGGTGGCGGTGTGGCTCGTCACCTCGCGCTATCCGCGCTATCTCACGGCCTCGTACCCCCTGATCGCGCTGATGGCCGCGATCGGCTGGCAGGTGCTGTTCGGCGCGGTCGCCCGCGGCCTGCGCCGCGTGGTCGGACGCCGCGGGCTGCCGGCCGGTACCGGCGCGGCGGTGGCATCACCGGGCCGCTTCGGGCTCGCGGCCGACTGGGCCGCCGTGCTGCTGCTGGCCGCGCTGGCCGCGGTGTCGATGCGCCAGACCGCCGAGAAGATCACGATGATCTCGCCCACACAGGAAACGCGCGAGGCCTTCCTGCGGCAGAACGTGCCCGGCTACGGCGCCATGGACTACCTGCGCCGGCATGCCGACGGGCGCGTCTACCAGATCGCGCTCAACGAGGCGATCTACTACGGGCCCAATCCGGTCTGGGGCGACACGCTCGGGCCCTGGCGCTATCGCGACTTCCTGCTGCTGCCGCCCGCCGACATGGCGCGCAAGCTCGCCGGGCTGGGCTTCACCGCCATCGTCATGCCGACCTCGCTGGTGCCCACGCTCGCGACCCGGCCGGGCTTCGACGCGCACTTCGCCCTGCTGTACGAACAGGACGGCGGACGGGCCTACCGTATCCTCTCGACCGCACCATGAACGAGCCCCAGACGCCAGCCACTGCCATGCGCATCGCCGCGGTCATCCCCTGCTACAACGAGGCACTCTCCATCGCGCAGGTGGTGGCCGAGTTCCGCGCCGCGCTGCCCGAGGCCGAGATCCACGTCTTCGACAACAACTCCACCGACGACACCGCCGCCATCGCGCGCGCGAGCGGCGCCTGGGTCACGCACGTGGCCGCGCCCGGCAAGGGCAACGTGGTGCGCCGCATGTTCGCCGACGTCGAGGCCGACGTGTACGTCACCGTCGATGGCGACGCCACCTACGACGTCGCCAGCGCGCGGCGGCTGGTCGATGCGCTGGTCGAGGGCAACCTCGACATGGTGGTCGGCAGCCGCGTCGACGATGGCCAGAACGCGCTCACCTACCGCGCCGGCCACCGCTTCGGCAACCGGCTCCTGACCGGTGCGGTGGCGCAGCTCTTCGGCGGCGGCCTGACCGACATGCTCTCGGGCTACCGCGTGTTCTCGCGCCGCTACGTGAAGTCGTTCCCCGCGCTGTCGCAGGGCTTCGAGATCGAGACCGAACTCACCGTGCATGCGCTCGAGCTGCGCATGCCCTATGCCGAGATCGCCACCGCCTACAGCACGCGCCCCGAGGGCTCGCACAGCAAGCTCTCGACCTACCGCGACGGCTGGCGCATCCTCCGGACGATCTGCAAGCTCTTCATCAGCGAGCGGCCGCTGCAGTTCTTCTCGATCTTCGCGGCGCTGCTGGGCATCGCCGCCATCGCGCTGGCGATCCCGCTCTTCATCACCTACATGCACACCGGCCTGGTGCCGCGCCTGCCGACCGCGGTGCTCGCGACCGGCGCGATGCTCGCGGCCATGCTGTCGATGGTCTGCGGCGTCGTGATGCACGCGATCCGGCTCGCGCGCCGCGAAACCAAGCGGCTGCGCTACCTCGGGGTGCCGGGCGTCGGGCTGTTCCGCCGCAAGGCATGAAGCAACCCGGCCGCGAGTTCCTGTTGTTCGCCGTGGTCGGCGCGGCGGGTTTCGTGGTCGACGTGGCGGTGCTGTACCTCTCGGCGCCATGGCTCGGCTGGTACGGCGCGCGCGTGCTGTCGTTCCTGGCGGCGGCCAGCGCGACCTGGGCACTCAACCGGCGCTACACCTTCGCGGCGCGGCCGTCGGGCAGCTCGCTGCTGCGCGAATACCTCGGCTATCTCGTCACCATGCTCGGCGGCGCGGCCGTGAACTACGCCGCCTACGTGGGGGTGCTGCATGCGTTCGAGGGCGCATGGGTGCCCGCGCTCGGCGTTGCGGCCGGCAGCTGCGCGGGCCTTGCGGTGAACTTCGTCGCCGCGCGGCACCTGGTGTTCAAGGCGCGGCGCTAGCAGCCGCGGCTAGTGCGCTGCCTGCACCACCACCGGAATCTCCGTGGCCGGCGGCGTATTGCGGCTGCGGCCGCAGCGCACGATGCCGTCGATCATCACCATGCCCACGCCCGGGATGTCGCCGAGCTGCACGCTCTCGAGCAGGCCCGGCGCGGGCGAATGCTGGGCCCGGTCCATGAACACGAAGTCGGCAGCGCGGCCCACTTCGACGAGGCCGCAGTTGAGCTTGCGGATCTTCGCGGTGTTGCCGGTGGCGAAGCAGAACACCAGCTCGGCCGGGATGTTCGCGATCGACGACAGCATCGCCACCATGCGCAGGATGCCCAGCGGCTGCACGCCCGAGCCCGCGGGCCCGTCGGTGCCGAGGATCACGCGGTGCGGGCACTTGAGCTCGAGCGCCGCCTTCGCGGCCGCGATCGCCACCTTCTCGTTGCCGTTGTGCACGATCTCGATCGCGCGCGAGCTCTTCTCGCAGAGCTCGCAGACATGGGCCTCGGGCAGCGAGGTGTGGCCGCCGTTGATGTGGCCGATCACGTCGGCGTCGGCCTCGAGCACCACGTCCTTGTCGATCAGGCCCGAGCCCGGGATCGACGGGCCGCCCGTGTGGATCGTGCTCTGGATGCCGTACTTGCGCGCCCAGGCCACCATCTCCTTGGCCTCGTAGCCGGCCTTGACCGAGCCCAGGCCCACTTCGCCGAGCAGGCCCACGCCGGCTTCGGCGAGTTCCTTGAAGTCGCTCTCGACCATGCCCTTCTCGATCACCGGCGCGCCGGCCAGCACCTTCACGCCGCCCGGGCGGAAGTTGTCGAACGCGCGCTGCGCGGTGATGGCCAGCGCCTTCAGGCCCACGATGTCCTTGGGCCGGCCCGGCAGGTGCACTTCGCCGGCCGAGATCATGGTGGTCACGCCGCCGTGCATGGTCGAGTCGATCCAGCCGAGCTGGCCCTGGCGCGGTGTCCAGTCGCCGAAGACCGGATGCACGTGGCTGTCGATCAGGCCCGGCGCCACGCAGGTCTTCTTCGCGTCGATGACGGTCTGCGCGCCTTCGAGGTCGCAGTCCTTCTGCTTGCCGACCGCGACGATCAGGCCGTCGTTCACCACGATGGTGTCGGCGTCGAGGATCGGCCGGTCGATGTCGCCCGAGAGCAGCAGACCTATGTTCTGGATGACGACCTTGCCCGACTTGCCGCCGGTTGCGATTTCTGCCATTTGCTTTTGTCCTCGTCGTGGGGTGGGGTGTTGCTTGCGTTGTCCTGCGCCTCGTCCGCCCGCACCGTGCGCAGCAGCGTCTCGATCACGAAGTCTTCCCAGTGCGCGATCGCCTCGGGCGACTCCAGCGGCTCGCCGAGAAAGGCCGTGAGCGTGTGCCGGTTCGAGGTGTAGAAGTAGCCCGTCGAGGCGATCAGCAGGTAGATGTCGCGCGCCACCAGGTCGCGGCGGAACAGGCCTTGCGCCGCGCCGCTCGCGAGGATCTCGGCAATGATCGACACCGCGCGCGACGAATACTCGCGTGCGCGCAGCGACTTCGAGATGTGCCGGCCCTTGTGCAGGTTCTCGGTGTTGAGCAGCGTCACGAACTCGGGGTTCTTGCGGTAGTAGCCGAGCACGAAGCGGATCACCTCGGTGAGCGCCTCGACCGGCCGCGAGGCATCGAGCGCGATCGCGGCCTCGGCATCGTCCATGCGCTGGTAGATGCCTTCGAGCACCGCGATGAACAGGCCTTCCTTGCTGCCGAAGTAGTAATAGATCATGCGGTCGTACGACTTCGCGGCCTTGGAGATCTTCTCCACGCTGCCGCCGTCGTAGCCGTATTTCGCGAAGACCTTGGTCGCCGCCTTCAGGATGCTGTCGCGCGTGGCCTGCGCCGCGGCCTCGCGCACGCCGGTGCGGCGTTGGGGCTTGGCGGTTGCGGTGCTGCGGCTGTCGGCCATCGTTCGCGCGGCGGCTCGGCCTGGCTACTTTTCGGCGAACGCGCGCTCGACGACGAAGTCGCCGGGCGTCGAGGTGTTGCCTTCCTTGAAGCCGCGGCCCTCGAGGATGTGCTTCAGGTCGACCAGCAGGCCGGGGCTGCCGCAGAGCATGACGCGGTCTTCGACCGGATTGATCGGCGGCAGGCCGAGGTCGTCGGTGAGCTTGTTGGTCTCGATCAGGTCGGTGATGCGCCCCTGGTTGCGGAACTCCTCGCGCGTGACCGTGGGGTAGTAGAGCAGCTGCTTGGCGACCATCTCGCCGAGGAACTCGTGCTTGGGCAGGTGGTCGGTGACGAGGTCGTGGTAGGCCAGCTCATCGACCTGGCGCACGCCATGCACCAGGATGACCTGCTCGAACTTCTCATACGTGTCGGGGTCGCGGATCACGCTCATGAACGGTGCCAGGCCGGTGCCGGTGCCGAACAGGTAGAGGCGCTTGCCGGGCAGTGTGTAGTCGATCAGCAGCGTGCCCGTGGGCTTGCGGCCCACGATGATGGTGTCGCCGACCTGGATGTGCTGCAGCCGCGAGGTGAGCGGGCCTTCTTCGACCTTGATGCTCAGGAATTCGAGGTGCTCCTCGTAGTTCGGGCTCACGATGCTGTAGGCGCGCAGCAGCGGCTTGTTGTTGACCTTCAGGCCAATCATCGTGAAGTGGCCGTTGGAGAAGCGCAGCGCCGGGTCGCGCGTGGTGGTGAAGGTGAACAGGCGGTCGGTCCAGTGGTGGACGCTCAGGACGCGTTCTTCGCTGAATGCACTCATACGGAACTCAAGGGTTGGGTTGTGGACAGTGAGGGTGGCTGAGCCGGAATGCACCTTTGGGGGGCGGCAAGCACCGGCCGGCTGCGAACCCTCCATTGTCGTTGCTCGGAAAAACCCCGACGGACACCGCGAGAAAACACCATTGCAAGCATCGGGCCTGTTTGCTACATTGACCTTCAATGTAGTGAATGCAACATGAACGTGTAGGGAATGCTACACAAACGGCCGACGGCGCACAAGCGGGTGGACGGCACGTTTGTTGCAAACCCCACCGGACCTGATGCCCACGCACACTGCCCACGAGATCGCCCCGATGACCGAACACACCAAGACAGACGGACTGCCCGGCATGGACGTGCCGGTGGCCTTCGAAGCCGGCGCCAGCGCCTTCGGCAAGGCGCCGCCGCGCAACGAGAAGATGAGCGCCGCCAAGGTCGAGTGCAACGCCTGCCCGGTGCTGTGCCAGATCTCCGAGGGCCGCACCGGCGCCTGCGACCGCTACGCCAACCGCGCGGGCGTGCTGGTGCGCGTCGATCCCGTGGTGCTGCTGCGCCGCGAGCTCGCGGCCGAGGCGCCTGCGCTGGTGCCTTTCGACCGCCCGGGCGCTGCGGCCGCCGAAGGGACCGAGCCCGCGGCCCCCGACTGGAACGGCGACCTGCTGCATGCCGACCAGGTCTTCGTCACCGGCGTGGGCTCGTCCACCACCTACCCCGACTACAAGCCTGCGCCGTTCATCGTGGCCTCAAAGGCCGAGGGCGTCGACATGGTCACGGTCGTGACCGAAGGCATCTTCAGCTACTGCAGCTTCAAGGTGAAGATCGACACCGACCGCTTCCTCGGCCCGGAGCAGGCCAACGTGCGCTACCGCGGCGAAGTGGTGGGCCACGTCACCACCGCCGAGTACGGCTCGCAGATGCTGTCGCTCGGCGGCGTGCACCACCTCACGGGCGGCAGCAAGAAAGAGGGCCGCATGACGGTCGAGCTGATGCAGCTGCTCGGCAACAAGAAGGCGGTGGAATGCACCATCGACGGCGGCTCGACGCTGGTGATCCAGGCCGGCCGCGCGCCCATCGTCAACGGCGTGGAAGAGCAGCGCATGCGCGTGGGCTGCGGGTCGGCCGCGGTCGGCATCTTCGCGCGCCAGTTCGCTGGCGTGGCCGACGAGGTGGTGGTGGTCGACGACCACATCACCGGCGTGCTGACCGAGCACCAGGCCGGGCGCTGCCTCGACATGCCGCCCTCGGGCATCCAGATGCTGGGGCGCAAGTCGACACCGGGGCGTTACTTCCAGGTCGCGAACCCGGGCAACGGCTGGGGTGGCACCGACATCGCCGATCCGCTCGCGATCATCGAAGGCTGGGAGGAGGGCGTGGCGCGCCCGGGCCTGCGGCTCCTGATGACATCGACCACGGGCGAGCATGCGCAGTGGTACGTGCTCGACGATGCGCTGAAGCCCGTCGAGCAGCCGATGCCGGCCGAGGTGCGCCGCATCGTCGACCGGATCGGCGAGAACTGCGAACCATCGCTGTGCACGGTGCTGTTCCTCGGTGGTGCGGGCGGCAGCCTGCGCGCCGGCGTGACCGAGAACCCGGTGCTGCTCACGCGGGCCATCAAGCGCGCGCTCGTCAACGTGACCTGCGGCGGCGCGCCGGCCTATGTGTGGCCCGGCGGCGGCATCACGGTGATGGCCGACGTCATGCGCATGCCCGACAACAGTTTCGGCACCGTGCCCACGCCGGCCATCGTGGCGCCGATCGAGTTCAGCATGCGGCGCACCGACTACGAAGCGCTCGGGGGGCACACCGCGAGCATCTTCTCGCTCGAGCAGGCGCTCGCGCGCGGTGCGTGGCAGGACGATGGCGCACCGCTCGCGCGGCAGTGGCTCACGCTGGACGCGGCCAATCCTTGGCCGCTCGGGCATGCGCCGATGCTGGGGTGACCATGCGCGTGTCGATCTCCGCGAAGGCTGTTGCTCCTTCCCCCTTTGGGGGAAGGCTGGGATGGGGGCAGCCAGAGCGTCCCATGGATGCGCCGCTTGCCCCCACCCCGGCCCTCCCCCGGAAGGGGAGGGAGAAATACCGCGCCGCTCAGGCGCCTAAGTCGCCATGAGCGCGCAGCGCGCAGCCCTCGACAAAGACCGCTGGCACTTCAGCCACGGCCCGATCGACATCGTCGCCGAAGCCTATGGCGACCCGTACGCCGTCGCGGCCGCCCATGACGCCGCATGGGCGCGCTTCGTCCATGTGCTCGACGAACTCGTGCGCGAGCTGCCGCTGCTGCGCCTGCCCTCGAGCGACGGCACGCGCCCTTCGGGTGCCGTGGCGGCGCGCATGTGGCAGGCCTGCGCGGCGTTCTCGCCGATGTTCCTCACGCCGATGGCGGCCGTCGCCGGCGCCGTGGCGCAAGAGCTCATCGCCTTCTACGAACGCCCGGGCATCGAACGCGCGTGGATCAACAACGGCGGCGATATCGCGCTGCACCTGGCGCCGGGACAGTCGGCGCGCGTCGGCGTGTTTGCCGACCTCGCGCGTTTCGACTGGCGCAGCCACGCGCGCGAACAAGGCGGCCTTCTTCTCACCACCGACGGCCAGTTCGAGATCCGCGCCGGCCAGCCCGTGCGCGGCGTGGCCACGAGCGGCTGGCGCGGGCGCAGCTTCTCGCTCGGCATCGCCGACAGCGTGACCGTGCTCGCCGCCACTGCCGCGCAGGCCGATGCCGCCGCCACCGTGATCGCCAACGCGGTCGACGTCGACGACCCCGCGGTGCTGCGCCGGCCCGCCAATCAATGCAAGGACGACAGCGATCTCGGCGAACGCCTGGTCACGGTCGAGGTGCCGGCGCTCGCGCCCGCGCAGGTGCGGCGCGCGCTCGACAGCGGTGCACTGCGCGCCCGGGCGCTGCAGAAAAGCGGCCTCGCGTGGGCGGCCCTGCTCGTTTGCCGGGGGCAGTTCCGCCTCGTCGAGCCCTTATGCTCCGAGTCGCTGCCCGGTGCGCAGGCCGATGCAGTTGGTTCAGTATTTGCTTAACGAAAAGCAAGCAAGGTTCTTTCCCATGATCGATATACGCCGCGTCTTCACCCAGGTCGAGCACATCCACCACGAGTTCGGTCCGCGCGCCGAGACCCCGCTGGTGCGCGGTGCGATCGGCGCGGTGCTGACCAATCCGTTCGCGGGCCGCTACGAGCCCGACATCCTGCCGATGATGGCGCTGCTCGATCCCGTGGGCGTGGACATGGCGCACCGGCTGCATGCGGCGATGGACGTGCCGCTCGCGCAGATCGCCACCTACGGCAAGGGCGCCATCGTCGGCGCCGAGGGCGAGCTCGAGCACGGCGCGCTCTGGCATGTGCCGGGCGGCTATGCAATGCGCGAACTGCTCGGATGGAAGGGCGACCGCGCGGCCTACACCGCGGGCAAGGGCGAGGACAAGAAAACGGGCCAGCCCGGCAATGCGCTGTCGATCGTGCCTTCCACCAAGAAGGTCGGCCCGCCCGGCGCGGCGCTCGACGTGCCGCTCACCAACATCAATGCCAGCTACGTGCGCGGCCAGTTCGACGCCATCGAGGTGCGCGTGCCCGGCGCCCCGGCCGCCGACGAGATCGTCTTCATCCTCGCGATGAGCACCGGCTATCGCGTGCATGCGCGCGTGGGCGGGCTGCTGGCCGAGAACATCAGCAAGTGGGACGGACTGCGATGACGGCATGGCACCTTGTGGGCTGCGGTTCGGGGGGCGATCCCGCCGACGGGGTACCTTTCTCCGCGAATGTCCCCCGCCCTTCGGGCTC
>CAMLCW010000210.1 GCA_946478645.1 uncultured Variovorax sp. | reverse complement strand
CCGATCTCGCGGTGCTCAACCTGTGCCGCGTGAAGATGCGCGACCAGCAGCGCCTGGACACTGTCGGCTACCTCGAGGAGTACCCGCAGTACCCGCACGAGATGGACGCCTTCAAGGACAAGGTGGTGCCGCGCGGCGGCAATGCCGGCGGCGGCGGCCAGCCGGGCTGGATCCTGAAGTGCAAGGGCTGGGAGACCGACCCCAACGCCTACATCTACTTCACGGTGCAGGGCCATGCCTGGGACCCGATCTGCGACGCGCTCGGCAAGCCCGAGTGGAAGACCGACCCCGACTACATGACCGCCAAGGCCCGCCAGCCGCACATCGAGCAGATCTTCGCGACCATCGAGGACTTCATCAAGGACAAGACCAAGTTCGAGGCGGTCGACATCTTCCGCAAGCACGACATCCCGTGCGCGCCGGTGCTCTCGATGAAGGAACTGCTGCACGACGAGTCGCTGCGCAAGAGCGGCTCCATCGTCGAAGTGCCGCACAAGGAGCGCGGCAGCTACTGGACCATCGGCAGCCCGATCAAGTTCTCGGACCTCAAGCCCGAGGTCACGGCCTCGCCGCTCTTGGGCGAGCACACCGACGAGGTGCTGGCCGAGCTGGGCTACAGCCAGCAGCAGATCGCGGCCTTGCATGAAGGCAAGGTGATCTGACCTGCATCGGGGCCCGCGAAAGCGGGCCCTTGTGTCTGGATCGAACGACTTTCTCTTTGTGCTGTGTGGGGACCGAGTTTTGGCTTCTTCGAACATTGACCTGAAGCAACTGGTGGAAGGTGCGGGCGACGCCATCATCGTCTGCGACGCCGAGGGCGCCATCGTGCTGTGGAACAAGGCGTGCGAGCGCATCTTCGGCTTCACCGAGGCGGACGCGCTCGGCCAGTCGCTGGACCTGATCATTCCCGAGCGCCAGCGGCAGCGCCACTGGGACGGCTACAACAAGACCATGGAAACCGCGGTCACGCGCTACGGCGCCGACCTGCTGAAGGTGCCGGCGCTGCACAAGGACGGCCGCACCCTGTCGATCGCCTTCACCGTCTCGCTGCTGCTCGGCGACGACGGCAAGGTCACCGGCATCGTCGCCATCGTGCGCGACGAGAGCGCGCGTTTTGCCGAAGACCGCAAGCTGCGTGCGCGTCTGGTAGAACTCGAAGCCAAGATCAAGACCGGAGACAATTGAAAATGGGCAGCAAGGCACTCGAAGGCGTTCGCATTCTCGACTTCACGCATGTGCAGTCGGGGCCCACCTGCACGCAACTGCTGGCGTGGTTCGGCGCCGATGTCATCAAGGTGGAGCGCGCCGGCGAGGGCGACGCCACGCGCGCGCAGCTGCGCGACATTCCCGGTGTGGACAGCCTCTACTTCACGATGCTGAACCACAACAAGCGCTCGATCACGCTCGACACCAAGAAGCCCAAGGGCAAGAAGGTGCTCGACGCGCTGATCCGCACCTGCGACGTGATGGTCGAGAACTTCGCGCCGGGCGCGCTCGAGCGCATGGGCATCACCTGGGAACACATCCAGGAGATCAATCCCCGCATGATCGTGGCGTCGGTCAAGGGCTTCGGCCCCGGCAAGTACGAGCACTGCAAGGTGTACGAGAACGTGGCGCAGTGCGCCGGCGGCGCAGCCTCGACCACGGGCTTCGAGGACGGCCCGCCGACCGTCAGCGGCGCGCAGATCGGCGACAGCGGCACCGGGCTGCACCTGGCGCTCGGCATCGTCGCCGCGCTCTACCAGCGCACCCACAGCGGCCGCGGCCAGAAGGTGCTCGCGCCCATGCAGGACGCGGTGCTCAACCTGTGCCGCGTGAAGATGCGCGACCAGCAGCGGCTCGAGCGCACCGGCACCATGCACGAATACCCGCAGTACCCCGACGGCAAGTTCGGCGACGCGGTGCCGCGCGCGGGCAACGCCTCGGGTGGCGGCCAGCCGGGCTCGATCCTCAAGTGCAAGGGCTGGGAGACCGACCCCAACGCCTACATCTACTTCATCACGCAGGCGGCCGTGTGGCCGGCGGTGTGCAAGGTGATCGGCGAGGAGGGCTGGATCGACGACGAGGCCTACGCCACGCCGGCCGCACGCCTCTTGCACCTGAAGCCGATCTTCGCGCGCATCGAGCAATGGACCATGACCAAGGACAAGTTCGAGGCCATGGACATCCTCAACCAGTACGACATTCCGTGCGGGCCGATCCTCTCGATGAAGGAGATCGCCGCCGACGAGTCGCTGCGCGAGACCGGGACCATCGTCGAAGTCGACCATCCCGCGCGCGGCAAGTACCTGACCGTGGGCAACCCGATCAAGATGTCCGACAGCCCGACCGAGGTCACGCGCTCGCCGCTGCTCGGCGAGCACACCGACGAGGTGCTGATGCAGCTCGGCTATGCCGCGGGCGACATCGCCGCGCTGCGCGCCGAAGGCGTCATCTGAACTGAAAAGAACCGGGGGCGGCTCGCTGGACGCCGCCGCTTTTTGCGCCGTGATTCGAGGCGAGCAGGGTAATTGCGCCTATTCATGTATAACGCATAACAAATACATTCAATAAAATAGTTTAACTATTATTTATCGTTCATCAAACCTACATTTTGATCATGCCGAACCGTCATCCATTTGTCGTCCGGCATTCAATTTTCAGGAGCAATTCGATGATCGACAATTTGCCTCAACAGTACTGGAACAGCGAAACGGAACGCAATGCCTATAACGCAGCGTTCTACGAACTCGGATTCCGCTGGCATTGGGACCGCGAAATCTACTGCCAGCTCCTGCGCCAGGCGCAGGGCGGCATCGAGCGTATCTGCCATTACCTGAATACGCACCAGCCGCATCTCCTGCGCGCCTACGACGCCAAATTTCTGGCCGAAGTGATCGAGCAGAAGAAGGACGAGCATCAGAAGCGCGAATTGGAAGTCGGCGCCATCCGCGGCCGCTATTTCAATTGGGCCGAAAGCCGCGGGGCCGAGCTCGGCGCCTGAAAAAAGAGGCTCGACCATGGATATCCACGAATACCAGGGCAAGGACGTATTGCGCCAATACGGCGTGCCCGTGCCGCGTGGCCATGCGTGCTTTTCGGCCGACGAGGCGGTCGATGCCGCGGCGCGGGTCGGCGGCAGGGCCTGGCTGGTCAAGCCGCAGGTGCATGGCGGCGCGCGCGGCCACGGCCTGGGCGCGCGGCGCGCGTGGTCGGCCGACGAGGTGCGGCGCCATGCGGCCGGCCTGCTGGGCTCGGTGGTCGAGGCGCCCCGCGCCGGTTCTGAAGGCCGCATCGTGCGCCGGCTGCTGGTCGAGGAGAGCGTGGAGGTCACGCAGACTTTCCATCTCGGCCTGGCGCTCGACCGCGATGCGCGCCGCGTGGCGCTGACCGCGGGCGAGGGCAGCGCGGCAGCCGCGCCGCACAAGGTCCACCGGTTGCTGATCGATCCCGCCGCCGGCGTGCGGACGCCCGAGGCCGACGGCCTGGCGCGCGACATCGGAGTGACCGGCAAGCTGCTGCCGCAGGTGCGCACGCTGGTGCAGAACCTCTACCAGGCCTTCGACGCCTGCGATGCGTCGCTGGCCGAGATCGATCCGCTGGTGCTCACACGCGACGGCCGCGTGATGGCGCTCGGCGCGCGCTTCGCCTTCGATCCGCGTGCGCTCTATCGTCAGCCGGCCATCGCCGCGATGCGCGACCGCGACGAGGAAGACCCGGTGCAGGCCGGCGCGCACGGCGGCGACATCGGCGGCCTCGTGAACGGCGCGGGCCTGGCGATGGCGACGATGGACGCGATCCGCCTGCATGGCGGTGCGCCGGCCGACATGCTCGACGTGGGCGGCGGCGCCAGCGTCGGGAAGGTGGCCGAGGCCCTGCGGCTGACGCTGCGCAATCCGCGGCTGCGGGCCGTGCTGGTCAATGTCTTCGGCGGCCTCATGAAGTGCGACGTGGTTGCGCGCGGGCTGGTTGCGGCGCTGCGCGAGGCCGAGCTCGCGGTGCCGCTGGTGGTGCGCCTGAAGGGCACCAACGAAACGCTGGGCCGGACCCTGCTCGCGCAGTCGGGCTTTCCGGTCATTCACGCGGACGACATCGACGAAGCCGCCGGTTTCGCGGTGGCCGCCGCACTGTCCACGCCGCGCAGGGCGAACTGAAATGAAACTGGGCACCAAGTTCAGCGCGCCAGGCTCCTTCCCCCTCTGGGGGAAGGCTGGGATGGGGGCAGCCACGGCGCTCGCAGACCTGGCGCCGCTGGCCCCCACCCCAACCCTCCCCCAGCGGGGGAGGGAGCAACTCCGGCTCCCGGTTCATCGGCTGCTGATGGCGCGCAGCGCCATGGAGAACTGACATGTCGATCCTCGTCAACAAGCACACGCGCGTCATCACCCAGGGCATCACCGGCAAGGCCGGGCAGTTCCACACCGCGATGTGCCGCGATTACGCCGACGGGCGCAAGAGCTTCGTCGCGGGTGTCAACCCGCACAAGGCCGGCAAGTCCTTCGACGGCATCCCGGTGTTCGGCACCGTGGCCGAAGCCAAGGCCGAGACCGGCGCCACCGTGTCGGTGATCTACGTGCCGCCGCCGTTCGCGGCCGCGGCCATCGACGAGGCCGTGGATGCGGGGATGGAACTGGTGGTGTGCGTCACCGAAGGCATCCCCGTGCGCGACATGGTCCGCACGCGCCACCGCATGGAAGGCAGCCCCACGCTGCTGCTCGGCCCCAACTGCCCGGGCCTGATCACGCCCGAGGAAATCAAGATCGGCATCATGCCCGGGCACATCCACCAGAAGGGCCGCATCGGCGTGGTGTCGCGCTCGGGCACGCTCGGCTACGAGGCCGCGAGCCAGCTCGGGCGCTTCGGCATCGGGCAGTCGACCACGATCGGCCTCGGCAGGGACGCGGTCGGCGGCCTGCGCTTCATCGATGTGATGAAGCTGTTCAACGACGATCCGCGCACCGACGCCGTGATCATGGTCGGCGATGCCACCGAGGGCGGCGACGAGGAAAGCTGCGCCGAGTGGATCGCCGCGCACATGCAGAAGCCGGTGGTCGGCTTCATCGCGGGCGCGAGCGAGCCCGGCGACGCGCGGCGCAAGCTCGCGGTCATGAAGGCCTGCGGCATCCACGTGACGGACAACCCGGCCGAGATCGGAAAGCTGCTCGCCTCGCTGGTCGTGCCCGACTACCTGCCTTTCGACTGAGCACCGGGCTCGGAAGAACCATTCCAACAGAACGACGCGCCAAGGAGCACGGCATGCAACAACAGCAATGGGTCCGTTTCGAACACGGCGGCGAGACCGGCTTCGGCACGCTCGAGGCCGACGACACGGTGCGCGAGCACAGCGGCAACATGTTCGACCGCCCCGTGCCAACGGGCCGCGTGTTCGTGCGCTCGGGCGTGCGGCTGCTCACGCCGACCGAGCCGACCAAGGTGATCGCGCTATGGAACAACTTCCATGCGCTCGGCGCGAAGCTGAACCTGCCGGTGCCCGCCGAGCCGCTCTACCTGCTGAAGGCGCCCAACAGCTACCTTGCACCCGGCGCACCGATCAAGCAGCCCCTGTGCGACGGCAAGGTGGTGTTCGAGGGCGAGCTCGGCATCGTCATCGGCAGGACGGCCACCGCCGTGCCCGAGGCCGAGGCGCTCGGCCATGTGTTCGGCTACACCTGCGCCAACGACGTGACGGTGGCCGACATCCTGAACCGCGACGCCTCGTTCGCCCAGTGGGTGCGCGCCAAGGGCTTCGACACCTTCTGTCCGATGGGCCCTGCCGTGGCCACCGGGCTCGACCCCGCGACGCTCACCGTGACCACGCGGCTCAATGGCGAGGTGCGGCAGAACTATCCGATCAGCGACATGCGTTTCTCGGTGCAGCAACTCGTGAGCCTGATCTCCTTCGACATGACGCTGTACCCCGGTGACGTGATCCTCTGCGGCACCTCCATCGGCGTGGGCTCCATGAAGCCCGGCAGCGAGGTCGAAGTCGAGATCTGCGGCATCGGCACGCTCGGCAACCGCTACGGCTAGCGGCGCCGCGCGCGGCGCGCCACAAAGAATCAACAACTTGGGGATCGACATGAAGATTGCAGTCATCGGCGCGGGCGCCATCGGCGGGCTCGTGGGCGCAAAGCTCGCGCTGGCCGGCGAGGACGTCACGTTCATCGTGCGAGGCAAGAACCTCGACGCCATCGCGACCAACGGTTTCAAGCTCATCGGCGCCGACGGGCACGAGCAGATCGCGCTCAACGCGAAGGCCACCGACCGCTACGACCAGGCGGGGCCGCAGGACGTCGTGATCCTCGCGATGAAGGCGCACCAGGTCGAGGCCGTGGCCGATGAGGTGCCGAAGCTCTTCGGCCCCGAGACGGTGGTGGTGACGATGCAGAACGGCATTCCGTTCTGGTACTTCCACGACCATGGCGGCGCGCTCGCGGGCACGCCGGTGCGCAGCGTCGACCCGAGCGGGCGGGTCGCCGCAAAGATCCCGGCCGAACGCGTGATCGGCTGCGTGGTGTATCCCGCGTCGGAGCTCATCGCGCCGGGCGTGGTGAAGCACATCGAGGGCGACCGCTTCCCGGTCGGCGAGCTCGACGGTTCTTCGAGCGAGCGCGTGAACCGCGTCTCGGCCGCCTTGAGCGCGGCAGGCTTCAAGGCGCCGGTGCTCGACAACATCCGCGCCGAGATCTGGCTCAAGCTCTGGGGCAATCTCACCTTCAACCCGATCAGCAGCCTCGCGCACTCGACGCTGGTCGACATCTGCCAGTACCCGCTGTCGCGCGAGCTCGCGGCCGCGATGATGCGCGAGGCGCAGGCGGTGGCGCACAAGCTCGGCATCGAGTTCCGCGTGACGCTCGACAAGCGCATTGCCGGCGCCGAAAAGGTCGGCAAGCACAAGACCTCGATGCTGCAGGACGTGGAGGCGGGCCGCGCGCCCGAGATCGACGCGCTGGTCGGCGCGGTGGTCGAGCTGGCGCGGCTCACCGACACGCCCACGCCGCACATCGACACCGTGTACGCGCTGGTCAAGCTGCTCGCGCGCACGATGGAAGCGGAGCAGGGCCGCGTCTGCCTGGCCGCCTGAAAGCCCGAACCGGAACCGAATGATGCGACGCACACGCAGCGCGAAGATCGTGGCCACGCTGGGCCCCTCCACCACCGACGAGCCTGCGATCCGGGCGCTGTTCGAGCGCGGCGTCGACGTGTTCCGGCTCAACTTCAGCCACGGCACGCAGCACGACCATGCGCGCCGGCTCGAGACCATCCGCCGGCTCGAGAAGGAGTTCGGCCGGCCGATCGGCGTGCTGCTCGACCTGCAGGGCCCGAAGCTGCGTCTCGGCACCTTCGAGGGCGGGCGCGCGCAGCTCGATGCCGGCGCCCGCTTCCGCCTCGACATGAACGGCGCGAGCGGCGATGCGCGGCGCGCGCCGCTGCTGCATCCCGAGATCTTCGCGGCGCTGCAGGTGGGCACCGAGCTGCTGCTCGACGACGGCAAGCTCAGGCTGCGCGTCGACAGCCACGGCGCCGACTTCGCCGAGACCACGGTGCTGGTCGGTGGACCGATCTCGGACCGCAAGGGCGTCAACGTGCCGAGCGTGGTGCTGCCGATCTCGCCGCTCACGCCGAAGGACCGCGACGACCTCGCCTGCGGCCTGGCGATGGGTGTGGACTGGGTGGCGCTGTCGTTCGTGCAGCGCCCCGAGGACATCGAAGAGGCGCGCGCGCTGATCGGCACGCGCGCCTGGATCATGGCCAAGCTCGAGAAACCCGCCGCCATCGAGCACCTCGACGCCATCGTCGCGCTGTGCGACGGTGTCATGGTGGCGCGCGGCGACCTCGGCGTCGAGCTGCCGCCCGAGCGCGTGCCCGAGCTGCAGCGGCTCATCGTGCGGGCCTGCCGCAAGGGCGGCAAGCCGGTGGTGGTCGCCACGCAGATGCTCGAATCGATGATCGCCGCGCCGGTGCCCACGCGCGCCGAGGTGTCCGACGTGGCCACCGCGGTGTACGACGGCGTCGATGCGGTGATGCTCTCGGCCGAGTCGGCCTCGGGCAAGTACCCGTTCGAGGCGGTCGCGATGATGGAGCGCATCATCTCGCGCGTGGAGGCCGATGCCACCTACCGCGCGGGCATCGACGCCACGCACGATGCGGCGCTGTCGACCACCGCCGACGCGGTCTGCGCCTCGATGCGGCAGGTGGCCGCGCTGCTTGCGCCCGCCGCCACCGTGACCTACACCTCCTCGGGCTTCACGAGCCTGCGCGCGGCGCGCGAGCGGCCCGCGGTGCCGATTTTGAGCCTCACGCCCGACATCGCCACCGCGCGCCGCATGGCGATGGTGTGGGGCGTGCATGCGGTGCCGGTGGACGACGTGCACGACGTGGCCGAGATGATCGAATGCGCCTGCCGCACCGCCTGCGCCGAGGGCTTCGCGGCGCGCGGCGACGACGTGGTGGTGGTCGCGGGCCTGCCTTTCGGGCTCTCGGGCACGACCAACCTGCTGCACGTCGCCCGAATACCATAGGCGGCTCCGCAGCCACCCCCATCACGCCGCATGAAGCACGCCACCCTGCGCCAGTTGAAGGTCTTCGAGGCGGTGGCGCGGCTCCTGAGCTTCTCGCGCGCGGCCGAGGAACTGCACCTCACGCAGCCGGCCGTCTCCACCCAGGTGCGCAAGCTCGAGGAGCATGCGGGCAATGCGCTGTTCGAGCAGTTCGGCAAGAAGATCTACCTCACGCCCGCGGGCACCGAGCTGCTGCAGATCAGCCGCACGATCATCCAGCAGTTCGAAGCGGCCGAGAACGCGATGCTGCAGTTCAACGGCGTTTCGGGCGGCAAGCTCAACGTGGGCGTCATCAGCGCGGGCGACTACTTCTTTCCGCGTCTGCTGGTGGAGTTTGCGAGCCGGCA
>CAMLCW010000209.1 GCA_946478645.1 uncultured Variovorax sp. | reverse complement strand
AGACACCCATCACCACCAGCCAGGCTTTTTCATTCATGCGCAACTGCTCCCTGTTGTCGGTTCGCGAAGGCCCCATGCCCCCTGCTTTTCGAATCTACATGGATTTGGGCCATGCAGACCCGCAAGAAACCTCCTAGAACAGCAGGCCTTGTCCCACAGGCCCCGGCGCCCGGAACGCGCCCAGGTCGAGCGCGATGCGTTCCCGGTTGAAGCCGATGCGGCGCGTCGCCTTCTCGAAACGCTGGTGGATCAGGTCGGCCCAGAGGCCGCTGCCCTTCATGCGCGTGGCGAAGTCGGCGTCGTAGTCCTTGCCGCCGCGCATCTCGTGGATGCGCGCCATGATGCGCTGCGCCCGCTGCGGGTAGTGCAGTTCGAGCCACTCCTTGAAGAGCGGGGCCACCTCCCACGGCAACCGGATCACGGTGTAGAAGGCGCTGCGCGCACCGGCCTCCCACGCGGCTTCGAGCACCTGCTCCATGTCCTCGTTCACGAACGGGATCTGCGGCGCCACGCTCACGCCCACCGGCACGCCCGCTTCGGCCAAGGTGCGGATGGTGCGCAGCCGCCGGTGCGGTGCGGCCGCGCGCGGCTCGAGCTTGCGGGCCAGATCGCCGTCGAGCGTGGTCACGGTTATGTAGACCGCAGCCAGGCGCTCGGCGGCCATGGGCGCGATCAGGTCGAGATCGCGCTCCACCGCGCTCGACTTGGTGACCAGCGCGAACGGATGCCGCGTCTCGCGCAAGAGCTCGATCACCGCGCGCGTGAGCCGCAGTTCGCGCTCGATCGGCTGGTAGCAGTCGGTCGCGGTGCCGATCGCGACGTGGCTCGGCCGATAGCCCTTGCGGCCGAGTTCGCTGCGCAGCACCTCGGCGATGTTGCGCTTGGCGATGAGCCGGGTCTCGAAGTCGAGCCCCGGCGACAGGTTGAGGTAGCTGTGCGTCGGCCGCGCAAAGCAGTAGATGCAGCCGTGCTCGCAGCCGCGGTAGGGGTTGAGTGAGCGGTCGAACGAGATGTCGGGCGACTCGTTCTCGTTGAGCACCGACTTCACGTCCTCGAAGCGCACCTCGGTCGCAAGCGGTGCCAGGCCCTCGGACTCGGCCGCCTCGTCGGCGAGCGTGCCCCAGCCGTCGTCGAAGTCGTTGCGTTCGTCGCGCGAGAAACGGTGCGCGAGGCGCGTGGCCGCGCCGCGGCCCTTGATGGCGTGGATCGGGATGAGAGCGGCTGGCATGGCGATCCTCGGAGTGATGACTGTATATTTATACAGTTATTTCCGATCCTGCGCCATCGCGCGAAATTTCATTTCGGCGGGATGTTCCGCGACGGCGGGTGCTTCCGGCTGCCCGCCCGCGCCGCTGCCGGCCCGCCGCCGCGCGGCAGCCGTTCGCGCAGCCAGGCGATCAGTTCCTGCGCCGCCACGTTGCGCATCGGGCCCGGCAGGTAGGCCAGCACCACGCGGCGCTCGATGCGCGGCTGCGTGAGCGGCACCACGGCCAGTTCGGGATCATCGCGCAGCGACGAGGTGTAGAGCTGCGGCATCAGGCCCAGCGCCTGGCCGCTGCGCACGAGCGCGTAGAGGGTTTCGGAATAACTCACGCGGTAGGGCTCCGCACCCTGGGCGAACTGCGCACGCGCCGGGATGCCGAGCGCAGGCATGCTGCCGCTTTCGAACATCACGAGCCGCTCGTCGCCGATGGCTTCCCAGCCCGTGCGCGCGGCGGACGCCAGCGGATGGTCGCGGCGCACCACCAGCACCAGTGGATCGCGGAACAGGTCGACGCAGACCAGCCCGCCGGGCGGCTCGGTGATGGCGGCCACCGCCATGTCGAGCTGGCCGCCGCGCACCTCGGCCAGCAGCGCGGTCGAGGGCGCATCGCGCCATGCGATCTCGAGCGCCCGGCCGCCCTGCGCGAGAAACCCGCCGACCGCAGTCGTCACGCGCGCGCTGGCCGACGGGATCACGCCCACGCGGACGAAGGCACGGCCGCGCTGCACCGTGCTTTCGATGTCGCGCAACGCGACCTCGACCGTGTTGACGAGGAAATCGGTGCGCGCGAGCACTTCGGCGCCGACCGCCGTGAGCTCGAGCCGGTGCGTGGAGCGTGTCAGCAGCTCGGCGCCGAGCAGCTTCTCCATCTGCTTGATCGCGTTGCTCAACGCGGGCTGCGTGATGGCGAGCCGGCGCGCCGCACGGCCGAAATGCCCTTCCTGCACCAGCACCGAGAAGAACTGGAGCTGTCGCAGCGTGAGCGCGCGCAGCGGCGAGGCGGGCATGGGTTTCCTTGAGCCATCGATCGGATGAATCAAATTATAGAAATTCAAAATTTTGCTTATCGCCCGGTGCTGCCTAGACTGGCCGCATGAACGAACCCGCCGCACCGCCCCTCACGCTCGAAGCCATGCTGCGCGCAATGCCAAAGGTCGAGCTGCACTGCCACCTGTTCGGCACCGTGCGCCACGAGACGTTCAAGCAGCTCAACCGGCGTGCCGGCTCCCCGCTCGCCGGCGAGGAGATCGAGGGTTTCTACACGCGCGGCGAAAAGCCCGTGGGCGTGCTGCGCGTGCTGCGCGCGCTCGATGCGCAGCTGGTGCGCAGCCCCGGTGACCTCTACCAGCTCACGCACGAGTACCTGGAGGACGCGGCGGCCCACAACGTGCGCCATGCCGAGTTCTCCTGGAACCCGACCGGCACCGTGCACGCCTCGGGCATCGCCTACGCGCAGGCGCAGGACGCGATCGTGCGCGCGATCCGGGACGCGCAGCAGGCGTTCGGCATCACGGGCCGGCTGATTGCGGCGATCGACCGCGAGGCCAGCCCCGATGCGGCCGTCGAAATGGTCGAATGGCTCAAGGCCCACCGCTGCGACGAGGTCGTCGGCATCGGCATCGACTACCGCGAGGTCGACCGGCCGCCCGAGCTCTTCGCGCGCGCCTACGCCGAAGCCCGGCGCGCGGGTCTCAAGACCACGGCGCATGCGGGCGAGTTCGGCATGCCGTGGACCAACGTGCGCACCGCGCTCGACTTGCTGCAGGTCGACCGCATCGACCATGGCTACACGGTGGTCGACCAGCCCGCGTTCGCACGCGAGTGCGCCGAGCGCGGCATCCTCTTCACCGTGGTGCCGACCAACTCGTACTACCTGCGCACGCTGCCGCCGGCGCGCTGGGCGCTCGACCATCCGATCCGCCGCATGCCCGGCCTGGGCTTGCGCATCCACCCCAACACCGACGATCCGACGCTGCACAAGGTCACGCCCACGCAGGCCTGGCTCATGATGGTGCGCGACTTCGGCTTCGGCCTCGACGACCTGCGCAGCTTCATGCACAACGGGCTCGACGGTGCCTGGATCGACGACGTGCAGCGCCGGGCCTGGCGCGCCGAATGGAGCGCCGCCTTCGATGCGCTGCGCGCCCGCCTTGCAGAAACGCCGCCCTCCGACCCACCGCAACAACCCGCCACCACGCCATGAACACCACCCGCCGCCTCCTTCTTCTCGCCACCGCCCTGGGGTCGGCGCTTCCCGCCGCCACATTCGCGCAGGCGGCCTGGCCCGCCGCCCGGCCGATCACGCTGATCGTGCCCTTCACCGCGGGCGGCAGCGTGGACGTCAATGCGCGCCTCGTCGCCACCCGGCTGGCCGAGCGGCTCAAGCAGTCGGTGGTGATCGAGAACGTGGCGGGCGCGGGCGGCGCCATCGGCGTGGCCAAGGCCGTCAATGCGGCGCCCGACGGCTACACCTTCGTGGTCGGCCCCGACAGCGCGATCGCGATCGGGCGGCTGGTCAATCCCGCGGCGTTCAGGTTCGATCCGCTGAAGGAGCTGGCGCCGGTCGGCATGCTCAACACCGCGCCCATGGTGCTGGTGGCGCGCCCGGGCCTCGAAGCCCGCAGCTACGCCGACTTCGTAAAGCTCGCCAAGGCGAAGCCGGGCAACTACAACTACGCCACCTCCGGCGTGGGCACGGTGCTGCAGCTCGCGATGGAACTGCTCAAACAACGCAGCGGCATCTTCGTGACCCATGTGCCCTACCGCGGCGGCGCGCAGATCGCCACCGACGTGATCGGCAATCAGGTCGATCTCGCGATGCTCGTGAGCACCAGCGCAATCCCGCATGTGAACGGCAAGCGCCTGCAGGCGCTCGGCATCACCGGCCGCCAGCGGCTCGCGGCGCTGCCCGACGTGCCGACCTTCGCCGAGATGCCGGGCCTGCAGGGCTACGACATGGTGAGCTGGACCGGCATCTTCGCGCCAGCCAAGACGCCGCCCGCGGTGGTGGCGCGGCTGAACCAGGAACTGAACGCGGTGCTGGCCGAGGAGGCCGTGCGCAACAAGCTCGCCGAACAAGGCGCCCTGCCCGGCAGCGGCACGCCCGAGCAATTCGGCCAGTTCGTCCAGGCCGAATACGCGCGCAACCAGAAGATCGTGCAGTCGGCCAACATCAAGGAATAGGCAGCAACCCGAAAAAGCGGCCGGCGCAGCCAGGCCTGTTCGTGGAACACCGCGGAACCGGCTTCGCCGGGCCGCTGGTGTTGCCCCCTTGAGGGGGAGGCGGCTACACGAAGTGAGCCGCTTCGGGGGTGGGCTATTGCTCTTCGGGCCAGTCGCGGATGTAGGCCTTGAGCATCTTGTTTTCGAAGTTCTGCGCGTCGACCACCGCCTTGGCCACGTCGTAGAAGCTGATCACGCCCATCAGCATGCGCTTGTCCATCACGGGCATGTAGCGCGCGTGGCGTTCGAGCATGATGCGGCGGATCTCGTCGAGTTCGGTCTCGAGCGTGCAGGTGACGGGCGCATCGTCCATCGCCTTGCGCACCAGCGTGCTGCCGACCTGGCCACCGTTGGCGACGATCGCGGTGATCACTTCGCGGAAAGTGAGCATGCCGACCAGGTCGCCGTGTTCCATGACGACGAGGGAGCCGATGTCCTTTTCCGCCATGGTCTTGACTGCTTCGGCCAGCAGGTCGTCGGGCGTGATGGTGAAGAGCGTGTTGCCCTTGACGCGAAGGATGTCGCTGACTTTCATCGTGTGCTCCTCTCTCGGAAATCTGTCTCGGCGGCGCAATGCCGATTTGAATATAGCCCACAATCGGCGGCGACCCCGTCACGCCCATGACGCGCACGCATGTTTGCAACCGTCGCGGGCCTTGCGAACGAACCCAGAAAGGCCTCCATGCCCGGCTATTCCGACCCCGGCTTCGACACCCTGGCGCTGCATGCCGGCGCCGCACCCGACCCCGCCACCGGCGCCCGCGCAGTGCCGATCCATCTCAGCACCTCCTTCGTGTTCGAGTCGAGCGACCATGCGGCGGCGCTCTTCAACCTCGAGCGCGCGGGCCACGTCTACTCGCGCATCAGCAACCCGACCAACGCAGTGCTCGAGCAGCGCGTCTCGGCGCTCGAAGGCGGCATCGGCGCCATCGCCACCGCGAGCGGCCAGGCCGCGCTGCACCTGGCGGTGGCCACGCTCATGGGTGCGGGTTCGCACATCGTCGCGAGCACCGCGCTCTATGGCGGCTCGCAGAACCTGCTGCACTACACGATGCGGCGTTTCGGCATCGAAACCACCTTCGTCAAGCCCGGCGACCTCGACGCGTGGCGCGCCGCGGTCCGGCCCGAAACCAAGCTCTTCTTCGGCGAGACCGTGGGCAACCCCGGCCTCGACGTGCTCGACATTCCCGCGGTGAGCGAGATCGCGCATGCCGCCGGCGTGCCGCTGCTGGTCGACTCCACGCTGACCTCGCCCTACCTCATCAAGCCCTTCGACTGGGGTGCCGACCTGGTCTACCACTCGGCCACCAAGTTCCTCTCGGGCCACGGCACGGTGATCGGCGGCGTGGTGGTCGACGGCGGCAGTTTCGACTGGGAAGCCTCGGGCAAGTTCGCCGAGCTGACCGAGGCCTACGACGGCTTCCACAACATGGTGTTCAGCGAGGAAAGCACGGTCGGCGCCTTTTTGCTGCGCGCGCGCCGCGAAGGGCTGCGCGACTTCGGCGCCTCGATGAGCCCGCACACGGCGTGGCTGATCCTGCAGGGCATCGAGACCCTGCCGCTGCGCATGGAGCGCCACATCGACAACACGCAGAAGGTGGTCGAGTTCCTTGCGAGCCACCCGTTCGTCTCGCGCGTGGGGCATCCGCTGATCGAATCGCACCCGAGCCACGCGCTTGCGCAGAAGCTGCTGCGCCATGGCGCGCGCGGTGCCGGCGCGGTGTTCAGCTTCGACATCAAGGGTTCGCGCGCGCAGGGCAAGGCGTTCATCGAATCGCTCAAGCTCTTCAGCCACCTTGCCAACGTGGGCGACTGCCGCAGCCTGGTGATCCATCCCGCGAGCACCACGCATTTCCGCATGAGCGACGAAGCGCTCGCGGGCGCGGGCATCTCGCAGGGAACGATACGGCTGTCGATCGGGCTCGAGGATCCGGCCGACCTGATCGACGACCTGAAGCGCGCGCTGAAGGCCGCCGAGAAAGCGGGGGCCTGAAGACCATGCACTACACCGTCAACGGCAACGCCACCTACTGCTACACCGGCGGCAAGCCCTTCGATGCCGCCAAGCCCACGGTGGTCTTCATCCACGGCGTGCTCAACGACCACAGCGTGTGGATCCTGCAGAGCCGCTGGTTCGCCAACCACGGCTGGAACGTGCTCGCGCTCGACCTGCCGGGCCACTGCAAGAGCGCAGGGGCGCCGCCCGCGAGCGTGGAGGAAGCGGCGCAGTGCGTGCTCGCGCTGCTCGATGCGGCCGGCATGCCCAGGGCCGCGCTGGTCGGCCACAGCTTCGGTTCGCTGATCGCGCTCGAAGCCGCCGCGCGCGCGCCCGACCGCGTGACCCACCTCGCGATGGTCGGCACGGCCTATCCGATGGTGGTGTCGCCCGCGCTGCTCGACGGTTCGCTGAACGATCCGCAGCGCGCGATCGCGATGGTCAACACCTTCTCGCACTCGCTGCTCGCGCCGCCGCCCTCCTCGCTCGGCCCCGGCACCTGGCTGCATGGCAGCTCGCGCGCGCTGATGCGCCGCGTGCTCGCGAGCAACCGCGAAGCCAACGTGTTCCATGCCGGTTTCAAGGCCTGCAACGACTACGCCAACGGCGAGGCCGCGATCGAGAAGGTGCAGTGCCCGGTGCTGTTCCTGCTCGGCGACGCCGACCAGATGACCCCGCCGCGTGCCACCAGGGCGCTGGTCGGCAAGGCACGGCAGGCCAAGGTGGTGACCGTGCATGCGGGCCACGCGCTCATGAGCGAAGCGCCGGACGCGGTGCTGTTCGCGCTGCACGGCTTCGTCAGCGCGCCGGGCTGAGTTCGCAGCCCTTATTGGGCCGCAATGCCCGCGCGGTGCGCTAGCGCGCGGTAGCGCGAGATCTCGCCCTCCATCTGGCTGCGGAATGCCGCGGCCTCGATGACCACGGGCTCGAGCCCCTGGCTGCGCAGCTGCGCCACGAGGGCCGGATTGCGCATGGCGGCACTCACCGCCCGCGTGAGCTTCTCGAGCACGGGGTGCGGCGTGCGCGCCGGCGCGGCAAAGCCATACCAGGCGTCGAACGTAGCCTCGGGCAAGCCCTGCTCGGCCAGCGTGCGCACTTCGGGCAGCAGGCTGGAGCGTGCTGCGCCGACAATCCCGAGCGCGCGCAGCTTGCCCGCACGCACATGCGGCGCGACCGAGGCGACCGTGTCGATGCCGACCTCGATCTCGCCGCTCATCAGCGCCAGCGCGGCCTGGCTGCTGCCCCGGTACGGAATGCCCTGCAGCTGCACCGCGGCGGCGAGCCCCAGCAGTTCGCCCGCGAGGTGCGGCCCCGATCCTGCACCGAAGGTGGCGTAGCGCAGGGCCTTGGGCTTGGCCTTGGCGGCGGCGAGGAGTTCGGGCAGCGTGCCCCACGGCGTACCCGCCCCCACCACCAGCACGAGCGGCGTGCGCGCGACGATGGCGATGGGTGCCAGGTCGCGCACCGGGTCGTAGGGCAGCTTGGCGCGCAGCGCAGGGTTCACGCTGAAGGTGGTCGAGCCCGATATCAGCAGCGTGTAGCCGTCGGGCGCGGCCTTGGCGACGGCGTCGGTGCCGATGATGGTGGCCGCGCCGGGCTTGTTGTCGATCACCACGGGCTGGCCGAGCTGCTCCGACAGCCCCTGCCCCAGCGCGCGGGCGACGATGTCGGTGCCGCCGCCGGGTGGAAAAGGCACCACGAGCTTGAGCGGCCGGTCGGGCCAGGCCTCCTGCGCGAGCGCGATCGTCGGGCTCGCAGCGAGCATGCAGGTCAGGCCGAGCAACGCGCGACGGCGAATGGGAAAGGCAGCGGTTTTCATGTTTGTCTCGGTCATGGTCTTGGTCTTGGTCTTGGAAAGAGGAATGTCAGGCGTTGGCCTTCAGGGTCATGGCGGCGGGCCAGGGTGCGCACCCGGGCTCCCCCAGGTCCCAGAAGAGGCCCGCCATGATCTGAAGCCCCTCGCGCGCGAGCGGCGCGAGCAGGTGTTCGTTCGGCGCATGTTGCGCGCAGGCCGGATACGAATGCGGCACCCACAGCGTCGGCAGGCCGAGCAGGTCGGCGAAGACGTCGTTCGGCAGCGAGCCTGCAAGGTTGGGCAGCAGGTCGACCTGCCGCCCGCTGCTTTGCATGACGGAACGGCGCGCCCAATCGACCCACGGGTTCTCCACATCGAGCCGCGTGGCCGCGCCGGCCAGAGTGACCTCCACGTCCACGTTGCCGAAACCATGTGCATCGAGATGGGCGCGCACGATCCTGGCGAGGTCCCGCCACGGGGTGCCGACCACGAAGCGCAGTTGGCAATGCACCACCGCCTCCGCAGGAATCGCATTGACCGGCCGCTGCGGCGAACCGGCGCCGAGCGCCAGCACCTCGAGCGTGTTCCACGCAACGAGCCGCTCGGCCGAGCTCAGGCCCGGTTCGCCCCAGTCCGGGTCCAGTGCAGATCGGAAGAGCACACGTCTGAACTCCA